>WQRM01000001.1 GCA_009786735.1 Oscillospiraceae bacterium
CCTACACTATATATTCCACCTTTGCCGTCATAGAAACAAAGAGAAGCGATTGATACTGGCATTTCACCTTCATAACATACAAAATTAAAGAATTTTTCATTGTCGTTCAATGTACGCGAAAGAGCATCTATATAAGTTTTATCAAGTTCTCCATATGGTGATTCAGGAGTTTTTTCTCCCCCAAATGCGCTGATAAAAACATCGATAAAATCTCTTGCACTTTTAGCATCTGTTGCGCGTATAGTATTCAAATCAACTTTCAATTTGATGTCTATATTTTTTTTATCAAATGACATAACCGATTCCTCTGAAAGAATCGAATACCCGCGTTGCTCAAGAAACTGTGACCATTGATCATAATTTTCGTCATTTGGTAAATAGATGCAAGGAGACCTTTGCATCTCATTAAAAGAACGCTCGATGATTTCAATTTCGTCTTTCAAACTAATGCCGTTTTTTACAATAGCATAGTTCACAGACCCATCCGTAACAATATTGCTTGAAAAAACAATATGCGATTGGGTTTCATTGCGTTTGTCGAAATACATTCCGTCCTGAACAGAGAAGTGCCATTCCATGAGATTTTGCATGATCTTTTCCTCGTTTCTGCGTCACTTTTTCCCAAAAAAGCGACATCACTCCGCCGTCCACCGCAGGCGCATGTGCTCCACATGCCGCAACGAAAGCGCATAGACCTCACGCCCGGCAACGACCACGCTTTGCGTGCCCGCAGGCAACGGCTGGCTTCGCGAAAACCCGCTGCGCTGCCAGCGCAACATGGCGTCCTCCACGTGCAGATAGACCGCGCGCCCCTGCGCCGTCACGCTGTAGGGCCGCTGCGCAAGGGCATGCTCAACCGCAAGCGCGCCGCGTGCGTTATACACACGCAACAACGCTTGGCTGTCCCAGTCCTCCAGCACCACAGCGCTGTAGCCATTGTTCTGCAAGCTGAAGCCCAGCAACGCACGCCCGCCAAACGATAGTTCCTCCGCGGCAGTTGCGCCGTGACGGATGATATACACCGCCTCGTTGCCCACAGCGAGCCAGCCGCCTGCGATGCTCGCGGTGTCATAGAGCCACACGCCGGGCAAGCGGATGTCTGTGCGCGGCTGCGGCACATTGAGCGGGAAGTCCACAAAGCGGGCATAAACCCTCGCCTGCTCGGTGCCGGCAAGAACCATGCCTAACACGCGGCCGTTGTTTGAAAGCCGCAGCGCCACGGGATGCTCGCGTTCGACTTGCCAGTGCAACTGCTGCCTTGCGCGTGGGTTATAGACGAAAATCTCGGCGGCGGCACGGTCGCTGCGCGTTGCCACGGCGATGCTGCCTTGGCGGTTGAGATCAACGGTGAAGATGCTCTGCCCCATTTCACGCGTGGTGAGCACACCGCCACGACGAAACATGACGACATCGCCCAGGCTGCGGTCAAACAGCACGGCGCGGCTGCCCGCGGTGCGCAGGGCAGGCATGGCGTAGGGCTGGGCGAACTGCACGGAGCGGTAGCCGTTTGGGCTGACGATGTCGAACTGCGTGGGACCCAGCAAGGCAATGCTGTTGCCCACGGCGGCGGCTTGGCGCGCGTGGCTGTAGCTGAAATCCACGGGAAAGCCGTCGCCTTGGCGACCGAGCAGCTGTAGGTCGGTGATGGGCGAAAGCCGGACGCTACCCAGTGCAAACAAGCCCACGCCCACGAATGCTGCGGCGAACACCAGCAGAATCAGCAGGCGGGGGAGCTTGGATATTCTCTCTTTTGGGGATGTTTTCTTGCGTTTATGTTTTGACATGAGTATATTGTAGCACATTGCGCGGGGCTTGTCAACAAAAACACCCCTCGCACAAACGAGGGGTTGTGGTGTTTTAGTTGCGTAACCAAGTCCACAGCGCAGAGATACCGAATGTTACCGCAAAAAAAAGGGGAATGAAGCCTGCCATCCAAAAGTGAAGCTCAAAAAAACCCATATCTATCGGCGGAAGATCTATACCTATACCCAGAATGAAGTAAGCAACAAAAACGACTATCCCCGCCAACAGCGAACCGATTGCCGTCATCAAATAACCTATGGCTACCATTTCTCACCCTCCTCCTTGTAAAACGCCCCAAGCGAACAGTCCAACGGTCAACAAACCAGGCAAAACCATCATTACTCCGCCAATGGCATTGCCCTGTCTGAAGTAACCCGCGCCAGCTACGAAAAGCCCCAATGGTATCAACACCATGGCGAGCAACGCACCTAGCCCCCCCAATATCGTCAGAAATGTATTTTCAAACACTGGCAAAACCCACTTTCTATCGTAATCATGTCACTACAAGTATAACACACCCCGCACGGCTTGTCAATACTCAACTTCCCACAGGCACAGCCCGCACGCCGGCGCAGTTGGCCCGGCTTGTGCGCGGTCGCCGCTGGCGAGGACGGCGGGGATGCTCCCCTGCTGCAGCTTGCCGGCCGCGATGTGCAGCAACGTGCCCGCCATAATGCGCACCATGTGGTAGAGAAAGCCCTCGCCGCGCACGCTAAAAATCACGCTGTCGCCGTCGCGCTGCACCGCCGCGTGGGTCACGGTGCGCACGGTGGTTTTTACGCTGCTGCCCGCCGCGCAAAACGCCGCGAAGTCGTGCGTGCCAACGAAATCCTGCGCTTGTGCGTGCAGCATGTCCACGTCAAGCGGGCGGCTGACTTGATGCGCGCGGTGGAGCAAAAATGGGTCGCGCACGGGGCTGTTGTGGATGTGATAGCGGTAGGTTTTTGCCTTGCAGTCGTAGCGCGCGTGGAAGGTCTGCGGCACGGCACGGCACGCCCGCACAGCAATCTGCGGCGGGAGATAGAAATTCAGCGCAGCGGGCAGTTGCTCGGGCGAAATGTGCGTGCTACTGAAAAAATTACACACGAACTCGCGGGCATGCACGCCAGCGTCGGTGCGGCTGCACCCGGTGACGCGGCTGTGTGTGCCCGTGGCTTGTTCGATGGCGTGCTCCAGCTGCTGCTGCACGCTGGTGCCGTTGGGTTGCAGCTGCCAGCCGCAAAACGGCGTGCCGTCGTAGGCGAGGGTGAGGGCGAAGTTGTTCATGTGAACCTCGTTGTGCACGCTATTCCACTACCACTGCTGTGCCGGAGCCTTTGAACATCAACACGGCATCGCCGCCCATCATCTCGTAATCCAGCGTGAGGTCGATGATCGCGTTTGCGCCCAGTTTTTGTGCTTCGCTGATGATTTCGCGCACTGCAACTTCGCGCGCTTTGATCACCATTTCCTCGTGGCGGGTCGAGCGACCTTTGACGAATGCGCGGCCCGCTGCAGCCATGCCACGGCCGAATCCGGCGCCTTCGGCAACTTGCGCGAACACAGGGCCTTTATACTCGATGATTTTCTTTCCGTCCAGAATCGGGGTTGTGACAACTAACATAGGAATCTCCTTATATCATAAATGGGGCTTGCCGCAACGGTATTGTGAAATTTACCGCTCGCCCCTGGGGATTTACGCATCGATGAAGCAAATGAGGATGCTCACAAAGTGCAGCACACTGCCCGCCACCACAAACAGGTGGAACACCGAGTGCATGTACTTGCGCTTTTTGCCCAGCACATACAGCACCGAGCCGATGGTGTAGGCAACGCCGCCGCCGAGCAAAAACGCAAATGCCGACACCGGGATGGCCTCCAGCAGCTGACGCGAGAAAATCACCACGCTCCAGCCCAAGCCGATGTAGCATATCAGCGAAAACACGCGGAACTTGCGCAAGTCAATCGCGTTGAGCGTTGACCCCAAAAAGCACACACCCCAGATAAACGCCAGCAAGCCCCAGGTGATCGTTGGGTGCACCGGGCGCAGCGAAACCAGCGCAATGGGCGTGTATGTTCCCGCGATGAGGAAGAAGATTGCACAGTGGTCGATAACTTGAAAGACTTTCTTGGGCGTTTCGGGAATCAGCCCGTGGTAAATGCTGCTCATGGTGTACAACACAATCATCGTGATGCCATAGATAATCGAGCTGCCGATAGCCCAGCTGTTCTGTTGCCAGATGGCCACGCCCAGGCATGCCACCAGTGCAAGCACCGCAAAGCCGCCACCGGCGATGTGCGATGCCATGTTGAAAATTTCCTCCCCACGGGTGTAGTTGGGCAGCTTGCGGTCGCGCAGTTTGGTGCGAATGGACATGGTGTTCTCCTTCACAGGTTGTCCGTGTTGACAATCATTTTTTTTTGTGATATAATTACAGTATCCCGGTTGGGGGCGACAGCATATTTTACAGAGGAAAGAGCGAAATGAGAAAAATCATCGTGTTCGCAGCCGTGCTTGCCCTGGCGCTCGCACTCGCCGCTTGCAACATTGACATTAACCTTGGCAACCATGACGAACCGCCGGTGAATGTGGACTTCAGAAGTCTCTACGCCCAGCCCCTAGATGTCTCCACTTTTGTTGTGCCGCCGCTTGACCTTAGAGGACACAACATGGAGCAAAGCGACGTGGAACAGTGGTTTTTGCAACGCATCAACTACCACAGAATCCGCTATGGCATTCATCCATACTCGCTATATGCGCCGGCGAGCGTCACAAGCATTGAACACAGCCTAGACATGCGCGACAACGATTTTTCGGGCAATCCAGCATCAGACGGCAGAACACATCAACAGCGTCATCATCGCTGGTTCGGCTACTACCGCACCAAGGTAACCAGCTCGCATTCGTCATCGCACACCGTGGCTTCCGGTGCGCTTTCTCAGCGTGGCGTGAATGACATTGTGAACCGGATCTACAGCCGGGAAGTCACACGCGACTTTTTGATGAACCCCACATATTACTACATCGGCATCGGTTTTTCAATTGACGAAAATGGTCGCGGCAGGCTGAACATTACCATGGCGTCACAAGAAGACCAACGAGCAGCGCACCGCGCCCGCACGCCAGCACAACGCGAGGCGCACCGCCAAGCCTATTTGGAGCGCGTGCGCGAAGAACGCGGGTGGGTAGCGCAATAGTGAAATAATGCGCATCCACAAATGTGAATGCGCAGGTGGTGGTTGCGGGGGCAGGACTTGAACCTGCGACCTCCGGGTTATGAGCCCGACGAGCTGCCAACTGCTCTACCCCGCGTCAACCTACCCATTATAACACAGTTTTTCGCCGCTGTCAAGAAAAATTTTTCGCAAAAACTTGACAAGTTCGCAACCGTAGAGTATAATAGACGAAATGGGCCTGTAGCTCAGCTGGGAGAGCGTTCGGTTCGCATCCGAAAGGTCGTGGGTTCAAATCCCTTCAGGTCCACCATATTAAAAGACAAAATTTAATACCAAGCGAGCTGCCCGGTTTGGGTGGCTCGCTTGGTATTTGCGGGCTGAAAAACCGCTGTGTTGCGGGGTTAGCAAAAATCGACAAAGCATGCACCGCAATTACGGCAAACAACACATTGATTGTCAAAGGCTTATCTACGCCAATTAACCGCATCGCACAAGTTGATCCGAGCCCCTTGTCCAAACTCGCAAATTAAAGGTTGTGCAACAAGAAATCGCGAGCCCTCTCTTTCGGTACAGCCGAAAGGGCGGGGTTCTTTTCATGCCCTAAAATAGCTATAAGGAGGATTTTCTTATGAATTTATATGGTTATGTTCGGGTGAGCGATGCTCACCAAAACGAAAGCCGCCAGCTCATTTCCATGGCCGAGCAAGGGGTTCCTGCGAAAAACATCTTCGTTGACAAGCAGTCCGGCAAGGATTTTGAGCGCAAGGCGTATCAAACTATGCTGCGAAAACTGCGCCCCGGCGACTGCGTGATACTCTCCAGCCTCGATCGCTTGGGGCGCGATTACTCCGCCATATTGGAGCAATGGCGTATCACCAGAGAAAAAGGTGCTGATATTGTTGTGCTTGATATGCCGTTGCTGGACACCCATGAAAAAGAGCGCGATCTTACAGGGCGATTGATCGCAGATATTGTGCTTCAGCTGCTTAGTTATTGCGCTCAGAAAGAGCGCGAAAGTATTCGCCAGCGCCAAGCAGACGGCATCGCTGCCGCCAAGCAACGCGGCGTGCGCTTCGGCAGGCCTAACGCCGAACTGCCCGACAACTTCGGCGAGCTCGTGCGCCAATGGGAGCGCGGGGCATTATCGCTGGATGATATTCTGCTGCGCTACGGGGTCGGGTGCTCGACGTTCTACAAACACCTTGCCCTGCATAAAGCACTCAACGCAAATAAAGGGGTATGATCAGCGTGTGTCCATAAAGGTGTACTTTATGGAAAAGTCACGCAATGTCAACTCAAATCCTCCTAATCGCTGGAAAAATATTTGGTATAAATTTCACGAAAACGCTTGATTTCGTCCATGACATGTGCTATACTAGAGGTATCGAGGCTGTCCGTAAAAGTACACATTTACGGAAAAGTCCCTTGACACCACAGGATGTGGTAAACTATCAAAAAACTTGGAGGATAAGGGCATGAAAAAGAAAAAACACTTGTCAGCACTGATTGCGATTTTTGTCATTGTGGCTCTCGCCGTGACTGGAGGAGTTGTTTCGAACACACAAGTTGTTGCAGCAGATTCTTTTCCAGATGTTTTCGTTTTGAGCGACTTGCTAGAAGACGAAGTTTTTTTTACGGATGTTGAGCAGGCGTTCATTGAAGAATTTAGCGAAGTGTTTATGCGCAACCAAAACAATGCTATTTCTCAACTGGAAGAAATCGAATCTCTTTTGTTTAGCGTTGAGGAAGTTAATGGTTTATTTGCGGCACCGAGCGTTCGAAATTTTGATACAACGGATTTTTGGGGCGGAGCTTATATTGATAGCGAGGGTAATTTAGTGTTGCGCCTTGTAGGAGTGTCCCAACGCGCTATTGCCTCGCAGGAAAACCAAGTGCGAAGCTTTGCGACGGAACAGGACATTCCAATTCGTCTTGCGGAATTTTCATATGCAGAATTGAACGCAAAAATCGACGCACTAAACGAAATACTGCCTTCAAGGCGTACCCCTGGTCAAACGCCCGACCACATAATGAATGTTCGTTCGTACGGTGTTTGCGTAATGCAAAACCGAGTTATTGTCGGTTTGTATCCTTACTCTTACGAAAACATAGCGCAATTTAGAGAAATGATATCCGATTCACCATTGTTATATTTTAGCGATGCTGGCGGTCCTTCGGAACCAGCAGTTTGTCACACTGTTCGCGCAGGTAGTGGTCTTCGCGTTAATGTGACGACTACAACTCACGGGGGGTCTGTTGGCTATCGTGCCTGGCGCTCTGGAACACGTGGATTCGTTACCACTGCTCATACTTTAGGATATTTCTGGCAGGTCAATGGCGTAAATCAATGGCGTTGGGGCGATAGTGCTATTTTTAATCAAAGCAACAATAGGATTGGTTCGCGGGTGGCAAGTCGTTTCGCAGGTGTTTCAGGCGCTGCCCATGCAGGAAATGATTTTTCTTTCATTGCTGAACATTCTTTGGCCACAGTCACAAACGAAATTGCTGCAAATGCTGGGAATCATGGAACGGCAACTGCTATTACAATATCTCAAGGTCAAGCTGTTGGAATAGTCGGAAGTTCAGGTGGAGCGCCGATTCTTGCAACTGGAACAATTACTGGAACTCGATCCGCAGAATGGATGCCCTTCTCGGTACTCAATGTTTCGGGGGCGTATGAGGAAGTGCGAATTGAAGTTTACACAACCAGCGCCTTCCGTGCTGTTAACGCAAGCAGAAACCTACAAAGAGGTGATAGTGGGGGAATCGTTTTTCGAACTACAGGTAATCAGAACATATTGGGGATTTTGGTTGCCGTAAATCCTTTTATTGGACGAACTCGTTTTGCGCCCGCATATCGTATCAATGCGAGCCTAGGATTACAAACAACACCCCCTTAATACGTTGCGGGAGGTTCTTCAAGTGCATCAAATAACGACTGGGATAGGAATAAGTGCGCCTACCTATTGGCTCATGGCGTTTTTCGGCTTAATCGGCATGATTATCCTTGCCCTGTGGCGCAGACGCGTCCCTCGCTTTCAGACTTCAGTGTTAGATATCGTCTATACCATTTTATGTAGCATTGCAGGCGGGTTGATTGGTGCAAAAGCCTTTCAACTCATTGGCTATGCAATCAACTATGGCCACTTGGATGGATTTTGGACGCTAGAAAACTGGATCTCTATGTTGCCTGGAGTGGGAGTGCTGTACGGTGGTTTGTTGGGCGGCGTATTGGCGGCGATAATCTACATCCGCATCAATAAGCTTAGCTTTAGTGAAGTATCGGACATTTTGGTGCCGCCATTGTTGCTTTTCTTTACGTTCGGGCGCATTGGCTGCTTTTCAGCAGGCTGTTGCCATGGGATTGCTGCGGAGGGTTTCTTTACAATTTCTGACGTAGTTCCAGTGCAGCTTTACGAGGCGACATTCACATTCATTTTTATGCTAGTGCTGTTCGTTTGGCGACCTGAGCGCAAACTGCGAGGCATTCTATTGCCCATATACCTCATAAGCTATGCCGTTGCACGCTTTCTGCTAGAATTTTTGCGCGGCGACGCAGGGCGCGGCATCGTACTAGGACTTTCCACCTCACAGTGGATTTCGCTGTTAGTCTTACCAGCCGGTATAATCTATTTGCTATGGGTAAAAAAGCAAAACTCAAAGGAGGAAATTACACATGAAACAAATTAAGCGTTTGTTGGCGTTGACGATGGTGCTCTCCCTGCTGCTTGGCGCAAGCGGCATCATTTCTGCTGCTGAAAATGACCCTATCGCACCCTCGCACACCCCCTACACGCTACGTTTCGAGCACAACCCTGACACTGGCGCGATAGTTGCGCCAACCATCAATTTGCGCGATTACAACATCATTTACGGTGGCTTTCATCTGGAAAGTGTCGATTTGCTGGTCTACTTGCTGTTGGCTGCCATTTTTTCAGGTCTAGCGATGGACTATTTGGATGGCAATGACATCGACCCGAGCATGCTGAATATCACCCTGCCGGAGGGTGGGGCGGCGATGTTCGGCTCAATTACGCCCGCGTGGCGCAATTTGAATCCCCCCAGTGGCATTAATTTGGCGCGCAGAACATGGGATATCCCCGGTTTTGGCGGATTCACTTGGTCGAGCAGTGACGAAAGCGTGTTTCGCTTTGAGTGCGCGCAACTGGAAGATGATGTTTCTTTAGACGATGTTGTTTGGATCATCGCCGAGCAACCCGGCACAGCCTATCTGCGTTTGACGTTCAANGACCACCCGATTACGATACAAAAACCCGTTACGGTTACGCCGCGCGCGGGTGCTTTTCCGATGCCGCGTGGTTTCATGATGAATCCGCATGTGGTGCGTGTGCACACTGGTAACACCGTTGTTTCCACGCTTTCCGCGCAACCTGATTTCTTGCCCCTCGTCAATTTCAACCTTCTTGATGGTAACAATGACCACTTTTATTTCAACACAAATCCGCAAGTGGCGCGCATTGTGTTAACAGATGCAGAGTTAGAATTCCAAGAAACCATCTACAGTTACAATGCGTTTGTTGAGGAGCTTATTGCTTCGCTTACCGAGATGGTCGAGAATGGTTACTTAACCGAAGAAGAAGCGCATGAAAAGTTTGAACAATTGCGTGCTGAAAAGCAAGATTATCTATCAAGAACCTTTAGTGAATTGCAAATTGAGGCACTTTCACCCGGCACCACGGTGTTGACTTTTCCGGTGATGGCAATCAATCCCTTGACTGGCGTATTTGTCAACGCATTTTACTACCTTGAAGTGATTGTTAGCGATGAACTCGATGACCTTGGTCTAGCAACAAACCTCATCGTTTCGCCTGATTCGGCTGCGTTGTATGTCGGCGGAACAATTGCTTTGCAAGCGCAAGTTTTGCCTGGCGATGCGGAAAACAGTCTAATTTGGATTAGCAACAATCCAACGGTTGCGCGCGTTAGCAACGCTGGTGTTGTCACCGCCTTGCGAGCTGGCACAGCGGAGATAACTGCAAGAACGCTTGATGGCTCTAACCTCTCGGCAACATCCGTAATCACCGTAAACAATCGTCTGGTGCAGCAAATCACGCTTTCGCAAACAGAGATAACCCTCGCAGTGGGCGAAGAAACACCGCTGACTGCAATTGCATCGCCTACTTATGCTACAATTCGCGACCTTGCTGTTAGCGTGAGCAATCCTGATATCATCAGCTTTGAAAATGGCGTAGTTCGAGCACTTAGCCCTGGCACTGCGACTATCACATTCAGCGCGCAAGATGGTAGTGGTGTGTCGGCTTCTCTAGTCGTAACTACATATATCCAACTCGTGGAAAGCATTGTGCCATCGCAAACAGAAATGACGATATCCGTGGGCGACTTAATCCCCCTAACCGCAGCTGCATTGCCTGCCAATGCCACGAATCCAGAGCTTTCAGTCATGGTTAGTGACCCGAACATCATCCGTCATGAAAACGGCGTGGTGCGTGCACTGACCGCTGGAACGGCTACTGTTACTTTCTTTGCGCAAGATGGGGGCGAGGTGACCTCAACGGTGACAGTTGAATCTGTCCTTACGCCAATATATGTTGACCCCGCAGTTGCCGCTGGTGGCTTCCACTATCATGTGGCCATGTTGCGCTATGATGCTACAGTATGGACATGGAATTACGGTGAGATTGAACCTACACAAGTCCCAGGATTGTTTAATATCACACAAGTTGCGATTGGCGCACACAACCTTGCATTGCGTAACGATGGCACTGTGTGGGTATGGGGCGAAAATCGTCTTCCAGAACAAGTACAAGGGTTGAGCCGCATTGTAGACATCTCTACTGGACTTGAACATAGCTTAGCGGTGTGTGAAGATGGAACGGTTTGGGCTTGGGGTGGTAATCGTTATTTGCAAGTGGGTGTTGAAAGTGTTGCTTATGTCGCTGCGCCTATGCAAGTAGCTTTCCCAACGGGTGTGTTCATCACTGCCGTTGCGGCAGGCGGAAACCACAGTATTGTGCTGTGCAGAGAGGGGTATGTCCATACATGGGGACGAGTAGCCCAAGGGCACAGCACAGCAGAACCGCACAGGGAAATTCTAACACATATAACCGGTGTGACAGCGGGGCTGTTTCACGGTGCTGCGCGAGTTGACATGCGAGCAGTGTGGTCTTGGGCGATACCGAATTATGACTCGGTTGCCATCACTCGAAGGATTCCAATGTTATATTTTGATGCTGGCGGTCTTGTTACCGCTATCGTAAGTGATAATGCGGAGATTTTGCTTTGGCATCAAGATCTCCGTGAGGCAGAACATATATGCAGCGAGCTTTGTTACATGTGTTATATTTTGCAAAAAGACTCTCTACAATCTATATTTCCGCATAAGGTATACGGATTGCAAGATATTGTGTCTGTTTCAACAGGGATGTTGCACGTTACGGCAGTTTGTAATGATGGCTATGTATGGGTGATTGGTGATGTTTTTGAGTGCCAAAAGACTCCCGCAACACAAAGCATTGCAACGCCCTTGCGGATTCCTAATTTCAACTTGGGAGGAAATCCTCCGAGCATTACAACTGTTTTCGATACAGATACTGGCGTGAGTGCCGAGTTTGCTAGTGATACTTTTCCTGCGGGTACGCTTATGCAGGTAGAATTCGTGACAACGGATGCCATGAACAGTACCAACGCTGCCCTGCAAGCATGGGACATTTCTTTCGTATATAGTGATATGAAAGTGCAACCTAATGGCTATGTTACAATTCGGTTGCCAATACCGCTAGACGCCGGTTACGCTCCCGAACAAATGATTGCGCATCACATTGATACTGACGGTAACGCTACGCCTTTGGAAACACGCGTGGAACGAAACTATCTTGTGTTTGAAACCGATCGCTTTAGCACCTTTGCAATTTTCATTCAAGAAATATCCCATCAATGTTGGTATCAACAGTTGCCCGCTTGGATACAATGGATATTACGATGGATATTTTTTGGCTGGATATGGATGTCGTGTTAGATAAAATATATGAGGAGATGACATTATGAAAAAACTGCTTTCAATTTTGCTAGCGATACTCCTAATGGGGATAATTGTCTTTGCGGTAACTGTTTCTGTAGTGGCGCACGGAAATGATGATAACTGGTGGATTGGCGTCGATTTCACCCCGCCAGCAAATCTTGATCAGCTAAGTGCAGAAGAACAGCTGGAATACTTCAATCTTGTGGCTCAACGTGTGCGTACGCAAATGCCTGAATTTTCAGAGCGAAGTCGATTTTGGATTGATATTCCGAATATGTTATTTTCAGGTTCTGTCGCACTAGTCCAACCCATAATTGATAGTATGATTTTGGATTTTTATCCTGGACATTGGTTCACATGGCAAAATTTTCTTGGTGAAAGCAATAGAGGACTTTTTCTTTCATCAGGGCACTACGCATCCTCATTAGGGCTAGAAAATATCGATTCGATTGCGGTGGAACAACAAGAAAACAATTGGGTGATTGAGGTCAATGTGCGCAATGAAACAAACCCTCTTGGAGGACTCTACAGCTCTGTAGGGCGAATCGCACCAGTTTTTGATCGCGAGTTCATCTTTAGGGAACTAGAATTCTCTGGTGCGCCCATTGAAGCAGACATGGATAATGTTACGTTATATTACCACAGCGTCTATGCGCGGCTTGTGGTGAATCAACAAGGTCAAGTAATTTCAGGTTCAAAGGGCTATCGCATTCTCGCGGATGTTCGCAATGTGCGCATTGGCAGAGGTATATTCAGCGTTACCACAGATGCAATTATTCCTCAAGTTTCGGAATGGCAGTACGCAAATTTCGTTTGGCCTGTTGTTGATTGCAACGGAAACATCGTGTTAAATGATTATGGCTATCCAGTCGCCGACGAAAGCGGAGAAACCGTTGACTTTCCTCCTTACACCCCAGGTGACCCATGGATTGTTGAAAATGGCCTATGTCCTTGTGTAATGCGCTGGTATAACCGTGTGCCAAACTGGCTGCACTGGATTTTGCGCTGGATAGCCTTCGGTTGGATTTGGATGTGTTGCTAATAAACGCTTCCCCCTAGCATCCCGCAAGAGGCTAGGGGAATTTGATTTTACAGAAAGTTCGAGGACACACCCCATCGCCACAACTTGGATAAAACCCCTATACGCCAACCGCGGCAAAACCATCTCGCAAACCCTGGCTGACCGCACGAACTACGCCGCCAACCCCGACAAGACCAATGCAGGCGAGTTAATTTCCAGCTACGCCTGCACGCCCGAACTGGCCGACATGGAATTTCTGCTGGCCAAACGAGAATATGAGCACATCACCGGCCGCAAACAGGCTGGTGATGTGTTCGCTTATCATGTGCGTCAAGCGTTCAAGCCCGGTGAACTCGCTTCGGATGGTCTAAGTTACTTTCCGCTTTGTTCCTTTTTCGCCCTACGCTGTTTGAGCGTTTTAGCATACTTCTTCACCGTGGCATCGTTAGCGCAGGCATTAACATCATCCACGCGCCTAGATAGTACCAGTGCAATTTCTTCCACCGGCATGCCCGCGGCCACCAGCCGGCACACGACTTCCTGCAACATCGCCTCTTTCCCGCTGTTGCGCAGGGTTTCGTCATAATGCTTATGCCGTCGCTCAAACTCATCTGGTGGCAAGGTCGCCAAATAGCCGCATAACATTTGCTGCAACTCTTTTGGTGTATACTGACTAAATGTGTTTACTAAGTTATTTAAGTCCATTTTGCTCTCACCTTTGTCGCTTTTTATCCATTATAGCACATTTCACAGGAAAAAGCTAGTCTTTTTGCAGCTTTGTGTTGGAATAACGCGAACGCTTTTTATTGACAACGTTGACCGAGCTATGCTAAAATATATATGGGCGTTGTCCCGAAAATAAATCACGAGGTGTGTCTTGTGTTAACGAACCGAAACCAAGAATCACCGCCGCAGCTGTAAGTGTATACGGCGCGGCGGCAGTGAACCGACGATGGTCGTTGGAGCTACTCTCGCGCCGAATATAACGGAAAGGGCTGATATATTCCTATCGCACAGCCGTGTGCGATGACTTTGTGGGCAAGCTTACCCCCTTTTTCACATATTCGCGTGTCCAAGACCAATACATAGTGCTTTGCTATGTATTGGTCTTTTTTGCGTTTTGGTGGGCAAGATAGTGATGTGTGAAATTGAAAATGGAGGGAGGGCCGGCCTGTGGCATTGTTGACATTTGAAGAATTAAGGCAGTTGGAGCAAATTGCGGCGGCCACCGCTCCCTTGCCGGTTTGCGAAAGGCTCATGGCTTTCATGGACTTTCGCCGGTGGAATCGGCAGCGTTTCACCCTACATACAGGCCTGGACGAGTCTACTTACAGCAAACTCAAACATAATCAGCGCAAGCGTCTGGACATGCGCACGCTCATTGCCATTTGTGTCGGCCTGCGCCTGCCGCTGCCCATTGTGGAGGACTTGCTGCACCACGCCGGCATGGCCTTTTCAAACAGCTTGGAAGATCAAGCTTATCGTTATGTTGTGCTGATACTCAATGGTGCAGGGCTGGATGCCTGCAACGCTTTTCTGCGAAAACACGGCATGACCCAACTTGGCGCGTTTGCCAAAGACGAGCTCGCCGCATGATGCGCTCCTGAAAGGGGGCGCTTTTTTTGTGCCCGAAAATAAAAAATGCCGCTGCGGCATTTTTGACCCTAGATATCTAAGGCTTTGCAAAAGGCTCGAATATTGCGGCGCGTGAAAGCCTTGTGTATAGCGCGTTTGCGCTTCCGTGAAAAATGCCGCTGCGGAATTGTCAACGTCGCCGAAATGGAGTATGCTTAGCGCAGAGAGCTGGCCAGCCTCAGTCTACCCGATTGGAGGAACCGCATATTGAACGACCCCTAATGCCCATCCGTACCACGCCATACCAGCACCAGCGCGAGGCCTTTGCGTTTGCCATGCGGCTGTTCGGATTGGAGGGAGGTGATTGCGATGCCGAAGGTGTTAATTCCGTGCGACCTGTGCGGAGCGACATTTTTCAAGACCGAGAAAATTCGCAAGCATAATTTCTGCTGCCGCGAACACTTCTACGCTTGGAACGCAAAACGCATCGCTGAGTACAACCAAACCGCTAACCCCATGAACCAGCCCGGCGGCGTGATGGAATCGCGCTTGCGGCGTGGCGAAATCCTGCGAAATCGTGGCGAGGGCAAAACCTACCGCAAGTATCTCGGCAGGCACGAGCATCGCCACATTGCAGAACAGATGCTGGGGCGATCATTGCGCGATGGCGAGATTGTCCATCATCGTGACGGCAACAAGCGCAACAACGACCCCGCAAATCTTGAGGTACTGCCCTCGCAAGCCGAACATGCGCGACGGCATTTCACCAAAGCAAAGGCAGGTGATGCAAAATGAATCTCCAAAAAAGCACAGGCCTGGCCTTGTTAATGGAGATGGGCTAGGCACCGGCAAAACCATCACCAGCATTGCCATTGCAGGCGCATTGGCGCAGGCGGGCAAAGTCCAGCGCGTGCTTATCGTTGCCCCGCTGTCCATCTTGGGCGTGTGGCAAGACGAGTTCGCCAAGTTTGCGGCGTTCGACTACACGCTGCAAGTGCTGACCGGCAGCAGCACCCAAAAAGCCAAAACCCTGCGCGGGCTTAATGGCTCCGGCTTGCAAGTTGCCGTGGTGAATTACGAAAGCGCATGGCGGCTGGAAAAAGAACTCGCAGCATGGCAACCCGACCTGATCATCTGCGATGAGGGGCACAAAATCAAAAGCCATGGCACCAACGCCAGTAAAACCATGCATCGACTTGGGGCGCGGGCGAAGTATCGGCTGCTGCTGACCGGCACGCCGGTGACCAACAAGGCCGTGGACATTTTTTCGCAATACAAATTCCTGCACCCCGCCGTGTTTGGCACGTCATTCTACCGCTTTCGCAATCGCTACTTCGAGCAGGGCTACTTTCCATCACAGCTGACAATGAAACAGCACATGGAGCCGGAATTTACGCAGCGATTGCACAGCATCGCGTTTCGAGCCACGAAGGCCGACTGCCTTGACCTGCCCGACACCTTGGACATTGTGCGCTCGGTGGAGCTTGAACCCGCTGCCCGGCGCACCTACCACGACTTGGTGCGCGACAGTTTTGCAGAGCTTGGCGTGGAAGATACCGTCACCGCCGCCAATATCCTCACGCGGTTGATGCGCTTGTCGCAGTTGACCGGGGGCTTCATCAAGCCCGACGATGGCAAGGTGGTGCAAATCAGCCGGGCGAAGTTGGCGGCACTGGAGGACATCATCGAACAGGCCGTGGCGGAGGGCAAAAAGCTGGTGGTTATCGCCCGCTTTGTTGCCGAGATTGAAGCCATTTGCGCCATGCTTACAAATATGGGCATCGCCCACAGCTGCATCATGGGCGGCGTAACCGACCGCGATGAACAAGTCGTAAGCTTCCAAACCGACCCCACCGTGCAGGTGTTTGTCGGGCAGATTGCCACGGCGGGCATGGGCATCACGCTCACGGCGGCAAGCACGATGGTGTTCTATTCCCTCGACTACAGCATGTCGAATTTTGAGCAGGCCAAAGCCCGCATCCACCGCGTGGGGCAGCGTGACAAGTGCACTTATGTGTACCTCGTGGCGCGTGGCACGGTGGACGAAAAAATCCTGCAAGCCCTGCGCGACAAAGCAGACCTCGCAAAGACCCTAATCGACGATTTTAGAACTGGAGGAAATCCCTATGCAGAATGATCTATTTGAACTGGCCGACCAAGTGCGCGAATTGCGCGATGAAAAAGACGATGCCGAGCGCACCGTGAAGGAAATTTCAGCTGAATTGGAAGCCGCCGAAACCGCTCTGGCCGAGGCGATGCTCAACAGCGAAACGCAGAATTTTACCCGCGCTGGACGCATGTTTTGCCTCACCACCAAGACCCGCGCAAGTGCCATCGCCGGGCAAAAAGAAGAGCTGTTTGCCGCACTCAAAGACAACGGTTATGGCGAGCTTGTCTACGAAACCGTCAACGCCAACACGCTGAGCAGTTTTGTTAAAGAGCAGATTGCCGAACATGAGCAGCTGCCAAGCTGGCTCACCGGCCGCGTGAATGTGTTCGAGAAAACCGGCGTCACAGTCCGCAAATCGATGAAGAAATCTTAGGAGGAAATCACTATGCCAAACGAAATTACTACTACCACGCAGGGTTTCATGAGCCTTGCCAACAACGACATCGCCGCCATGATGGCCGAGGAATTAGACGGCCTCGATGCAGGCTTCGAGCGCATCAAAATCCCCGCAGGCGGCAGCACCATGTTTGAGGTGCCCGGCGAGGATGGCGAGCCCGAAAGTGTCAAAGAATTCTCGGCGGTTATTCTGTACCA
Source organism: Oscillospiraceae bacterium (assembly GCA_009786735.1). GTDB lineage: Bacteria > Bacillota > Clostridia > Oscillospirales > Acutalibacteraceae > WRMQ01. The sequence continues at coordinate 17,320 of WQRM01000001.1, forward strand.
TCACCCGCTGCACAGCTACTACGCGACCAAGTACACCGGCGGCAACCAGCCACCCAATTGTGCAAGCTTCGATGGCGTAACCGGCGAGGGTTCGCCCGGCGGTGCCTGCCGCAAATGTCCGCTCAACCAGTTCGGCAGCGGCGAAAACGGCGCAAAAGCCTGCAAAAACCGCCGCCGCATCTACGTGCTGCGCGAGGGCGAAATCTTCCCGCTGCTGTTGAGCCTGCCCACCGGCAGTTTGCAAGAATTCACGCGGTATATTAAGCGGCTGCTCAGCCGTGGCCGCAAAAGCAACGCCGTGGCGACGCGCTTTACGCTGCGCAAGGCGACCAATGCAGGCGGGATTGCTTACAGCCAAGCGCAATTTGCAATTGATCGCAACCTCACCACCGAAGAACATGCGCTGGTGGAAAAGCTGGCCGAGCAAGTGAAAGCCTATGCCCGGCGTGTGGGCTTTGAGGACGATGTGCCCACCTGCGATCCCGAAACCGGCGAGGTCGCCGAAGCCTAACAACACGCCCTGGTGGGGAAGTGACGTGCGTTGCTTCCCCGCTGGGCAAAAGGAGCAATCAATGCGAAATCACTATTACAACGCATCGCACTGCGCCGACCCCACGGCATATGCGGCGCTGGTAAACATCGAGCGCGAAGGCCGATGCAAGCGGCACAAGCGCGCGCAAAAGTACTTTGAAAAACAGTCCCCTGCAAACATTGTGCGACCCCGAATTGCAACGGAGGAGGCCAAACCGTGCAAAGACCAAACTTCCCGCAGACCCTAACTGCCCTTGATCAATGGGTGTGCTGGCGATTGGAAGACGGCAAGAAAATCCCATACAACCCGCATACGCAGGGCAAGGCCAGCAGCACCAATGCGAAAACGTGGGGCGATTACAGCTTTGTTGTCGCCGCCTGCAAGGCGTACAACTACACCGGGCTGGGTTTCGTGTTCACCAAAGAAACCGGCATCGTGGGCATCGACATTGACCATTGCATCGAGGACGGCAAACTCAACGACGTGGCTGCCGCCATATTGGCAAAAGTGCCGCCGACGTTCATGGAACTCAGCCCATCGGGCACCGGTCTGCATATTTTCCTGCGGGGCGACATGCCCGGCACCGGCAGCCGCAATAGCAAAACCGGCGTGGAAATGTACAATCATGCGCGGTATTTTACCATGACCGGCAATGCCTACAACAACGCGCCGCTGGTGGTGGCCGACGATGATGGCGCACTGGCGTGGATTCATGAAAACTATATCGCCCTGCCCAAAAAAGAGCGCAAGCCCAAGCAAAAGAAAAAGCCCGCAGGCAAAGTGCTCAGCGACGACGACATCATAGCCAAAGCCCGCGACGCTGCCGGGGGCGATGTGTTCGCGGCATTGTGGGCCGGTGACTGGCAGCAGGAGTTCCCCAGCCAAAGCGAGGCCGACCTCGCCCTGTGTTGCAGACTGGCATTTTGGACGGCGAAGAACGCCGAGCAGATTGACCGCATGTTTCGCACGTCGGGCCTCATGCGCGACAAATGGGATGTGCGCCACCATGCCAGCGGCGCCACTTACGGTGAAGAAACCATCAGCCGGGCGATTGAGGCCACCGAGGAAAGCTATGGCGCGCGCGGCGATGCACCTGTGTTTGCCTACGAGGACAGGTACTTCCGAGCCAAAGGCGACAACACCTACCCGCTGACTAATTTCAGCATGCAGCCCATCGAAATGCTGGTGAGCGACGATGAAACACAAATGACCGCCGACTTGGTGACTGTCAAGGGTGAAACCTTCCAGCGCAGCTTTGCCACCACGGATTTTAGCAACCTGCAAAAATTCAAGAATCTGCTCAACAAAGACACCATTTCGCTCAGTTACACCGGCAGCGAGGGCGACCTCGAATTGCTGAAAAACTTCGTGGCGGAGCTCAACTGGCCGCGCAAGGTTGGGGTCAAGGCGCAGGGCCTCTATTTCACCCCAACGAGCAGGCTCGTCGGGGACCCCGAACGCCGCGATGGCCGCTGGGTCTACGCCGCGCCGGACGGTGGGCTTGCCGCTCATGGCAAAAAAGTCGGCAACATCTTACAGCTGGAAAAATGGAAGGCCATTGAAAGCGGGCTGCTAACCCAAACCTGCATCGCCAAACAGCAACTACCCATGCTGCTGGCGTGGCTGCTGGACTACAATGAGCTGGCCAAAACGGTGTCGGTGCTGGCATGGGCAGCGGGGTGTTTTATCAAGGAGCATTTGCGCCGCGCGGGCATCAAGTTCCCGCACCTGTTCTTGATTGGTGAAGCCGGGAGCGGCAAAAGCAACACCCTCGAACGTGTCATTTTGCCCATCTTTTCGCAGTCCAAAGTGACGGCGGCATCGCAAATCAGCGGGTTTACGCTGATGAAGGAATCGGCCAGCAGCAACCTTGTGCCGCAGCCGCTTGATGAATTTAAGCCCAGCAAGATGGACAAAACCAAGCTGGGCTGCCTGTACAATCATTTCCGCGATAGCTACGACGGCCATCAAGGGCAGCGCGGGCGGGCCGACCAAAGCATCGTGTACTACGACCTGCTTGCGCCGCTGGTTGTGGCCGGTGAGGAATCGCCCGACGAGGCCGCCATTCGTGAGCGCGGGATTGAGTTGCTGTTTAGCCGCCGCGACCTCAAAGGCGAGGGCTGCCGGGAAGCGTTCAACAAACTGTGTGCCAATCAGCACCTGCTTGGAAACTTTGGCCGGGGTCTGTTGGAAGCTGCACTGAGAACAGAAAGCCGCGAAGTCAAGGCATGGTACAACGCCGCACTGACCATCTTTGACAAAAACCTGCCCCCGCGCATTGTCAACAACCTTGCGTGTTGCGCCGCCGGGCTGCGGTTGGTTGAAAAGCTGCTGGTGCTGCAAGGGCTGTGCTGGGATAGCGTGTTTGAGATTTCGTTCGAGGTTGCAGTGGCGCACTTGGCATTTGCGGCACGGGAGTACCTGCTGGACGGCAGTGCGGTGAACCGTGGCATTGTGGAGCAGAGCCTCGAAATTATGGCGCGCATGGGGCTGACTTTTGGGCTCGACTGGAAGCCATTGGCCGATGATACACAAGTCGCTATCAATCTCAAACGCTGCTACGACCGCTTCACCAAGTACCGCCGTGACCATGCCATCACGGGCGAGTGCCTGGAATACCGGCAGTTCACCAAGCAGCTGCGCAACAGCGACTTGTTTGTGGCGTATAAGCCGGTGAACTTCAATAATATCACCACAAAGGCGTACGTGCTCAACTATGCGCTGCTGCGGGAACGCTGCGATTTTGGCCACATTTACGACCCTGTTTCTGACTATGAGGAAATTACCTAATTACCATAATTACTATCATTTTTATAGGTCGATGGAAACGGCCTCGCGCATGGGTACGCACACGCGCGTATACGCGCACGCGAGAGGTTTTTCCCCGCCTATCTGAAAAACAGGGTAATTACGGTAATATGGTAACGGGAGGACACATGCTCGAACGCGACATCACCACCGCCATCCTGCGGTACCTCAAGACTGTGCCGCAGTGCTTTGCGTGGAAGACCCACGGCGGGGCATATGGCACAGCCGGGTTGCCGGACATCATTTGCTGCTATCGCGGGCGATTCGTCGCCTTTGAGGTGAAAACAGCCACCGGCAAGCCGACAAAGCTGCAAAACCACACCATTGCAAAGATCAAAGCCGCAAAGGGCGAAGCCTTCATTGTGCGAAGCGTTCAAGAGGTTCAGGCCATTCTTGAAACTTTGGAGGCTAAATATGACCAAAAAGGAATTATCCCAGCTATATTGGCTCAACCGCGAGATTGAGGAACAACAGCGGCGGCTGGCCGAGCTTGAANCCCTCGCGACAGGCTGCACCAGCCGCATCACCGGCATCCCCGGCGGGCGCGTGGCGACTGATCGGCTTGCGCACTACACCGCCGAAATCGCTGACCTGCGCACGCTGCTTGACCTCAATCTGCGCAAGTGTTTTTGTGAACTCAACCGCCTCACCCGCTATATCAACGGCATTGACGACAGCCAAATTCGGCAGATTCTTTCGCTGCGCTACATCAACGGCTTGCCGTGGCAGCAGATTGCGTTTACCATTGGTGAGCATGACGAGCAGTACCCACGCAAGAAACACAACAGATTCTTGCAAAAGCAAAAAGTGGACGAAAAAGACGAAAGAAATGTGGTAAGATAGTAGTGTAGCAAAATATCTAACGGCTCCCGGAAATATCCGGGGGCTTACTTTTTTGGAGGCCATCATGCCCTACAAACCCAAACGCCCATGCTCGCACCCCGGCTGCCCTGCGTTGGTGCATGGTCGCTTTTGTGACGAACACACCAAGCAAGACGCACGCGACTACAACCGTTACCGCCGCGATCCGGCACTCAATAAACGCTACGGGCGCTCGTGGCAGAAAATCCGGGCGACATATCTCTCGGCGCATCCACTGTGCGAGGTATGCGATAAGCCTGTGCCTGCCGTGTTGGTGCACCACCGTGTGCCCATCAGCGAGGGCGGCACGCACGACTGGCGCAACTTGCAGGCGATGTGCAACCCCTGCCACAGTGCACACCATGCGCGGGATGGCAGCCGCTGGCAGAATAACCGCAGGTGAAACTCGCATACTAACGCCGAGGTGATAAAGCATGGCAAAAGCCGGAATGAGGCGGCCTGACCCAAAAGAGCCGCATGGCACAGAAAGCAATCGCAAGGCGAAGTTCCCGAAGAATGACGCACCGCCTGTGCCTGAACTGCAAGGCAAAGCGAAACACAGCAAGGGCAAAGCAAAGCCCAAATAACCCAAAGGCATCCGCTACATGCGGGTGCTTTTTCGTTGTGGTAGGGGGCATGTCAATCTCTAGCCGCGCACGGTTCGCGCAACGGCGTCGGAGCAGCGCGCGAAAAATCGCGTAAGTTTTTAGGGGAATAGGCAAATAAGTTTTGAGGAGTGAGTTTTATGGGCAAACGAGGACCACAACCCGGCAGCGGCGGCAGGCCAAAAAAGCCGCTTGCGGAGAAAATCTCCGACGGCAACCCCAGTAAGCGACCCTTGGAGGCCATCACATTCCCGGTTATCGACCTGCACGGTGAAGACATGCCGCCACCCAGCGAGTTCCTTACAGCGCGACAACAAAGCGGCAGCACCACAAAGGCCGTGGAGATTTACGAAAGCACATGGCGATGGTTGCATGCGCGCAGTTGCGACCATCTCATCCCGCCGCAGGTCATAGAAGCTTACGCGCAAACCGCCGCCCGCTGGATTCAGTGTGAGGAAGCCATCAGCACATACGGCTTTTTGGGTAAGCATCCCACCACAGGCGCGCCGATTCAGTCGCCGTTCGTGGCCATTGGGCAGTCATTCATGAAGCAAGCAAACAGCCAATGGAGCCAAATCTACCAAGTGGTGCGGGAAAACTGCACGATGCCCATTGAGGGGCGCAGTCCGCAAGACGATATGATGGAAGCACTGCTCAGTGCCAAAAAATAGCGAGGAGGACACCCATGAAAATCGAACGCAAGCAACTTGCCGAGCTTATCCCGGCAAGCTACAACCCCCGCCGCGAATTGCAACCCGGCGACCCGGAATTTGAGGCACTCAAGCAGTCAATTGAACAATTCGGCTGCGTGGAGCCCATCATTTTCAACGCAACTACCGGCAATGTCGTCGGCGGCCACCAGCGGCTGAATGTGCTGCTGGCGATGGGCGAAACAGAAACAGAGTGTGTCATTGTCGAACTTGACCAGGCACAGGAAAAAGCACTCAATGTGGCGTTGAACAAAATCACGGGCGCGTGGGATAACGACAAGCTCGATGCCCTGCTGCGCGAGCTACATGACGTTGACTTGCTGGCGGCCACCGGCTTTTCGCATGAGGAGTACGACGAGTTGATCAACCGCGTGAATCTCGACGATTTTTTCGGCGAAGGTGAGCCGCCTGTGAAAGCAAGCGACGCCAAGCCAGAGATTTGCCCGCATTGTGGGGGTGAATTATGAGCATTTTGGTTGTCACAAAAAACAGCGTGGAGGGCTATCATCGTTGGCCGGGTGCGCCTAAGTGCTTGGATTTTCTGTTCCAGCGGCACCGGCATGTGTTTGAAATCAGCTGCGCGTTTGCGGTGGAGGATGCCGACCGCGAGATTGAGATTTTCACACAGCAGCAGGAAATCCAGCGCCGCATCGCTGAGCAATTTGGCACGCCCGCTGAGTTCGATGACATGAGCTGCGAGCACATCGCGATGTGGCTGCTTGATCAGTTTCCGGCCTGCGTGAAAGCAAAAGTATTGGAGGATGGTTTTGGTGGAGCAGTTGTCATGCGCAAACCGCCCAATGTTCAATAATCTAAAGGTACATTTCGCGGGCTGTGAGCAGATGGAGCATATTTGCATGGCGCGCGATGCCGGTGTGCAATATTTTCTGTTCTCGTGTTTTCCGTTCATTGCACGACAATTTGGCATCAACGGTTTTCCTATCGTTGTGCGCGATTCATTTCCGCCCAAAGAAGTGCAAGCCGCAGGCAAGCATGTCATTATGGACAGCGGCCTGTTTACGCTAATGTTTGGCGCACACGCAGCACCGCGCGATGCAAAGTTCGTTTACGCATGGCAGCAGGCGCTGGTTGAGTTCGTAAAGTCCAACAACATCGCCGCTACCTGTGTGGAAGTGGACTGCCAAAAGATACTCGGCGTGCGCGAGGCGTGGGCATTGCGCGAAACATTGCGCCGCGACCTGCCCAACCGGCAAATCAATGTGTTCCATGCCGAAGATGGCAAGGCTGGGTTGGATAGTCTGATTGATTTTAGCGACTATATCGCCATCAGCGTGCCGGAACTTCGCCTGCGCCATGGCAAAAACTATGCCCAGCATGTGCATCGCTTGGCCAATTACATCAAAGATCGCAAGCCCGGCATTGACATCCATTTGCTTGGCTGCACGGAAGCGAATTTGCTGCGCAAGTGCAGTTTTTGCAGCACCAGCGATTCGACTTCGTGGCTGTCGTGCGTGCGCTGGGGCAGGATTTTAGGCAAACATGTGAGCCAGCTTGACCCCGCGTTGCTGCAACGCGCGAAGTCACCAGTGGAAATGATGATTGAAAAATATAGCATTCCCAGCAGCCCGGCTCGCGTGCGCGCCAATATCCTCAATTACGCATCGGCATATATTCACAAACAACATTACGCCCAACATGCGGGCAATCAAGAATAGGAGAACGACTATGTATACCCTGCAAAAGACCTTCACCTTCGCGGCGGCACACCAGCTTGCGCTGCCCTACGAATCCGGCTGCAACAATCTGCACGGCCACAACTGGACGGTGACGGTGCACATGCGCGGCACGACGCTCAACGACAGCGGCATGTTGATGGATTTCAAGCACATCAAGGATAAAATCCAAGGCCAGTTTGATCACGCCGTGCTCAACGACATCATCCCACAGCCCACCGCCGAAAATATCGCCAAATACATTCACGATGAGCTTGCGCCGCTGTGTTATCGCGTGGACATCATCGAAAGCCCCGGCAGCGTGGCGAGTTACGAGGGGGACGCGCATGTATAATGTGGTTGAGATTTTCAAGTCGCTGCAAGGCGAGGGAGCGAACACCGGCAAGGAGGTTGTGTTCGTGCGCTTTGCTGGCTGCAATTTGGCATGCGATTTCTGTGACACCAAGCACAACGATGGCATGAACACGACTGCCGGTGACATCCTGGCGGCTGCGCTGGCACTGCAATGTAGCAACGTCATATTGACCGGCGGCGAGCCCCTATTTCGCCCCGGCATCGAAATGCTGCTGCGTGAGCTCAAACAACACGGCTTTTGGTTGGGGCTCGAAACCAACGGCACGATTGACCCCGGCGAAACGATCCTAAAGCTGCTGGACTACGTTGCCGTATCGCCGAAAGCTGGCGCACCATGCTTGCTGCCCGGCGTCGATGAAGTGCGCATCGTGGTCACGCCCGGCATGACAGTTGCGACTTGCCAAAAGGTGCGCGACATGGTGCCAGCTGTACGCTACTATCTCTCCCCCTGCGAACGCGGCGGGGAGTTTAATTTTCTCGACACCATCCGGCTGCTTGGGCAGCTCAACGAAAGGACGGAGGACAAATGGCTGTTATCTTTACAAACACACAAGCTGGCCAAGATTGCATAATGGCAGCCGTGAAAGGCATGCTGCTGGCCATTGGCGAAGACCCCAGCCGCGAGGGACTGCTCGACACCCCGCGCCGTGTGGCAAAGGCCTATCGCGAGATTTTCGCGGGCTATCGCCAAGACCCCACCGAGATTTTAAGCACCACATTTGCATGCGAAAAGCCCGGCACGGTCATTCTGCGCGGCATTGAGTTTTACTCCATGTGCGAGCATCACATGCTGCCATTCTTCGGCCATGTGGATATCGAATACCAGCCGCGCGGGCGTGTGGTAGGGCTTTCAAAGCTACCCCGGCTGGTGGAGTGCTTTGCCCGGCGGCTGCAATTGCAAGAGCAGCTCACGCAGCAAATTGCCACCGCGATTCACGAAAACTTGGCCTGCGAATACGTCCGTGTGACCATAACTGCCCGACACCTGTGCATGCAAATGCGCGGCGTGCGTAGTCAAAACTCCACCACGCAAACGGTGTTTGATACGCGCGAAATGGTCGAAAGGTCGAACTTGCCTTGAGCCTGTTGTCTTTCGCGGCAGGATATGCGATAATACCCATATCACTTGAAAAGGAAGGTATGTTCTGATATGGAATTGACTTTGGGCAGGCTTGTGGCGACCGCAATGGTCGCGGAACTGGCAGCCGAAAACCACGATTTTAGCAAGCACGTTTGGCAATCATTAACGCGCTATCTCAATTTTGATTGGGGTGACTTGTGCGATGAAGACAAGGACCTCAACCGCATCGCGCTCGGTCCGGACGGCGGGCGCATCTTCGCTGCCTATGACCACCCCGACCACGAGGATTGGCGCATTTGGATCATCACCGAGGCCGACCGTAGCGTGACCACCGTGCTGTTTCCATGCGAATATTGAGGAGGAGAATGATATGCCAAACCATGTAAGAAACCGATTGACCATTATCGCCGCACCCGCGCGTGTGCAGGAAATCTTGGCGCGCATCAAGTTTGATGAGCATGGGCCGGGGCGCATTGATTTTGAGAAAATCATCCCCATGCCGCCGGAGCTGCATGTTGAGGTCGGCAGCTATTCGCACAAAGCGTTGCAATTTTATGCGCGTTATGTGGGCGCAGACCCGCAAACACGCGAGGCGCTCATCGCCGAGTTTGAGGCCGACCAAAGGCTCATTGACTTCGGCGCATTGCTGTCCGATAACAAGCGAAAATATGGTGCCACCGACTGGTATGAATGGTCGCTCGCCAATTGGGGCACCAAGTGGAATAGCTACGGCTATGACGACGATGTCGAGCACGATGGCGGCAATGTCATTGAGTTTGAAACCGCATGGAGTTGCCCGGAGGAGGTTATCGTTGCGCTGTCGCAGATGTACCCCGATGTGAGGTTTCGTCACCTTTGGGCGGATGAAGACACTGGCAACAACGTGGGTGAAATTTTGTATGTTGATGGCGAGGTGGTCGAATATGACGTGCCCATCACGCACTCCAAAGAAGCCTATGAAATGGCTGCGGATGCTTGGGGCGTTGCGCTTTCAGATTTCTATGACTTCGACGAAGGCATCGGCACCTATGTGTACAGGGGGTGCGATTGATGTTACACGAACAATTTATGACATGGCTGGCCGCGCCGCCCGGTGAGCCTTTCGCCTACCTCGAAGGCAACATCTCTTGCACCATCATTCGCGTTGCGAAAAATGCTGACTTCGACTACCTGTATTACCAGCGCAACCACCAAAGCCACAGCATACAGCGCGGCGAGGATTTTCAGTATGTTGGCATACACTGCAAGGCCGACAAGCAGATTTATGATGCTGACTACAGCATCCGCATGCTAGGTGACGAGCAAACCCTGTTGCGTTTGGGTGCCGACCGGCTGCAAAACCGTGCCAATGAAGAAATCTGCCGCGCGGTGCAGGCGCTTGTCGGCAACGACCGCAGCAAGCTCAAGGTGCAGGAGCTCACCAACGAGCGACTCAAACATGACCATGCGCTCTATGAACAATATCGTGCGCACGCGGATGCTCGTGAAGCGTTTTTGGCTGACGCAGGCGATGAAGCATTTGCCTACCGCTGCACAACACAGCTACCAAACTGGACGGAAGAATCGTTTTTGGCGTATGTGCTTGACCCACAGGATTTTGTGGCGCGCGCGGCAGCGGACTACGCGGCCAACCACCAAGAGCGGATTTTGTATCAGTTCATGTGCAACAGCGCCAAAGCCAAAGAGTATATCGCGATTTGCGGCAATCCCCGGCATCCGGCGCACAGTGTCAAGCGCATCATGCAGGCGGTGCTGGATAGCCCCGCCAAGACCGTGCGCGTGACCATCCGCAAAAACGGCAAGGAACTCACGGTCAAAGCCGATGCGCATGAGTTTCGCCGCGATTGTACCAGCAGCTACAGCACATGGCGTATCGCTGCCGCTGACCGCCGCGAGTATGAGCGGCTGTTTGGGTATGTAGACTACAAGCCGCAAGACATTGTGCGCATTGAATATGGCCGGGCAGTGTTGTATGAAGCGGAGGATGTGACGTGAGTTGTTCCAAGCCAGCAATTGTGCAGGGGTTTTGTTGCCGCCGCTGCGGCGGTCCGCTGTATAAATCTGAACTGCCACAATACGCTTATCAGTGCTTTTTCTGCGATGAGGATTTTTTCAGCTTTGAGGTGGAGGAAATCGAATGAAACCCACCAAAGTAACACTCGACACCCTGCGGCAAATCATTGACACCCGCAAGCCGCTTGGTCGGTTCTATGCGCGAGAAGGCTTTCGCCTTTGGGTCGGCGTGGACAATGACTATGGCGAGGCGTGGACTGAAGCCTTTCGCACACGGCGACAATGCCTGCGTTGGTTGCGCAGCACGGCGCTTGATGCGGGGCAATGCGGCGCGCTGAGTTGGGGAAAGGAAGGTCAAACGCGATGAAATATCTATGCAAACAATTCGGCTGTTTTGGCATCACCGAAACCTTGCAAAACGCGCAGTGCTACGCCACAAAGGCCGCCGCTGCAAGTGTTGCTGCGCGGGTCGGTAAATCGCTGCTGGGGCACAAATACGCATTTTCGATCATGGTCGCGCCCGAAGCATTTTACCCTGTGCCCGAACAAAAGCGACGCAAATATTTTGGCGAAGGCAAGACGGAGTATTTGGTACTGGCAAAAGAAAAAGACCTCATCATCACGGACGAAATCATGGGGCAGATTTATGATATTCGCACAAGTGGCGCAACCAACATGCTGGACACCACGGCAGTGCAGCGACTGGCAAACGACCACGGCTTTTACGCGCTGGTCGTGCTGATTGAAGACAATTGCAAGGCATATGCAAACTTCATTTTAACTGGAAAGAGAGATGGATGATGGGAAACAGATGCGTAATCACCACCGCGTGCGATGACGCGATGACTAGCGAGAACTTCGGCGTATACCTGCACTGGAACGGTGGCCGCGACAGCGTGGAGGCTTTCTTGGCCTATTGCAAACTCAAAGGCTACCGCTCACCCGATAGCGACTGCTATGGCTGGGCGCGGCTGTGCCAAGTGGTTGGCAACTACTTCGGCGGCGAAACATCCGTTGGCTTTGAACTGTGCACCTGCTTAGACTGCGATAATTGGGACAATGGTGTGTACATCATTGAGGGTTGGGAAATCGTTGACCGCCAATACATAAAGCGCGGCGAACAACACGGCCACAATCTGCGCAGCATGCTGACAGAAATCAACCAATACCAGCCAGTGCGGGAGCAGCTGGAGCAAAAGGTCATTGACGACTACTGCGCCGCGCTGCGGCCTGCAACGGAGGATGCAACATGAGCCAGCAAGACACGGCACAAGATTGCTTGTGCATCGTAAACCACATGTGGGGCATACTTGCCAACGAAATCGCGGATGCGCCTGCATACGAAGTACTGCGCGATGTGCGCACTGCCATCCCGCACTTAGAGCGATACCTTGAACAGCTCAAAAAGCTAACCATACCATAACCCGCGAAATTGAACACCACACGCCTTTCGGGGCGTGTTTTTTATTGGAGGCTCCCATGCGCAAGCTCAAAACCTATAGGCCCACCCGCTTCAAAGCCCCCGGCGCGCGCTACGATCCCGTCCTTGCGGATATGGCTGTGGCGTTCATCAACTGCCTGCGGCACACCAAGGGCGAATGGTACGGCCAGCCCTTTGAGCTCATCGACTGGCAAGAACAAATCGTGCGCGACTTGTTCGGCGTGGTGAAACCTAACGGCTACCGGCAGTTCAACACGGCCTATGTCGAAATCGCCAAGAAGCAGGGCAAAAGCGAATTGGCGGCGGCATTGGCGCTGCTGCTCACCTGTGGCGACGGCGAACACGGCGGCGAAATCTACGGCTGCGCCAGCGACCGGCAACAGGCCAGCATCGTGTTCGATGTGGCAGTGGAAATGGTCAACCAATGCCCAGCCTTGCGGTCGCGCATCAAGCCGATCATCTCGCAAAAACGGCTCATCTACAAGCCGCTCAACAGCTTTTATCAGGTGCTGTCGGCGGATGCCTACAGCAAGCACGGTTTCAACGTGCATGGCGTCATTTTCGATGAACTGCATGCCCAGCCCAACCGCCAGCTATACGATGTGATGACCCACGGCAGCGGCGATGCCCGCAAGCAACCGATGTACTTTCTCATCACCACGGCGGGCAACGACACGCAGTCCATTTGCTACGAAGTCCACCAAAAGGCCGCCGACCTGCTCACCGGGCGCAAGCATGACCCCGCGTTTTACCCGGTCATTTACGGCGCGAAAGAAAGCGACGACTGGACATCGCCAAAGGTGTGGCGCAAGGCCAACCCCAGCCTCGGCATCACCGTGGACGAAGAAAAGCTGCACCTTGCCTGCGAAAGCGCCAAACAAAACCCGGCCGAGGAAAACCTCTTTCGGCAGCTGCGGTTGTGCCAGTGGGTGAAGCAATCCGTGCGCTGGATGCCAATGGAAAAATGGGACCACCTGCGGTGGGGCTCGTTGCCTTCGGCGCAACAGAATCGGGTTGCGCTGGAAGAGGCAATGAAAGGTCGCGTGTGCTATGGCGGTTTGGACTTATCCAGCACATCAGATATTACAGCCTTTGTGCTGGTTTTCCCACCTGTGCCCGATGACGAGCATTATTATATTTTGCCGTTTTTTTGGCTGCCGGAAGACACCGTGCAGCAGCGTGTGCGCCGCGACCATGTGCCCTACGACACGTGGCAAAAGCAAGAGCACCTGTTCACCACCGAGGGCAATGTGGTGCATTATGCGTTCATCGAAAAATTCATCAACGATTTAGGGCAGGATTACGACATCCGCGAGATTGCCTTTGACCGCTGGGGTGCCGTGCAAATGGCACAAAACCTCGAAGGCGCGGGCTTCACGGTCGTGCCGTTCGGGCAGGGCTTTCGGGATATGTCGCCCGCAAGCAAAGAACTCATGCGACTGTGTTTTGACGGCAAACTCGCCCACGGCGGCCACCCGGTGCTGCGCTGGATGATGGATAACATTCATGTGCGCACCGACCCTGCGGGGAACATCAAGCCCGACAAAGAGCGGTCAAGCGAAAAGATTGACGGTGCCGTGGCAACCATCATGGCGCTTGACCGTGCGCAGCGCGGCGGCAGTGGGCCGGTGGAGAGCGTGTATGAGAAAAGGGGGTTGTTGCTGCTATGAGGAGGTTTTTTTCCCAGCTGCTGCGGCTTAGCGACCCGCGCGGCTGGGAGTTATTCAGCCGCAGCACCAGCGGCCAAACCGTCAACGAGCGCACGGCCATGACCGTCACAGCCGTCTACGCCTGCGTGCGCATCTTGGCGGAATCCATCGCCGGGCTGCCGCTGCATTTGTATCGCCAGCAAGATGATGGCAGCAAAACGCGCGTGCATAATCACCCGCTGGCAAGAGTGATGCACGCCGAACCCAACCCCGAAATGACCTCGTTTGTGTTTCGCGAAACGCTCATGGCGCACCTGCTGCTGTGGGGCAATGCCTACGCGCAAATCATCCGCAACGGCTGGGGGCGTGTGGTGGCACTGTACCCGCTGCTGCCCAATCGCATGCAGGTGGAGCGCATTGCCGGGCAACTTTGTTATCGCTATACGCCCGATGATGGCGTGCCGGTTGTGCTGCGCCGCGACGAAGTGCTGCATATTCCGGGACTCGGCTTTGATGGCTTGGTGGGATACTCACCCATCGCCATGGCTAAAAATGCCGTGGGGCTCGCTCTTGCCACGGAGGAATACGGCAGCACATTTTTCGCCAATGGTGCCAACCCCGGCGGCGTGTTAGAGCACCCCGGCGTGGTGAAAAATCCCGACCAGCTACGCGAAAGCTGGCATGGTCAATTTGGCGGCAGCGGCAAGGCACACAAAATCGCGGTGCTAGAGGAAGGGCTAAAATTCAAGTCCATCGGCATCCCGCCCGACGCGGCGCAATTCCTGCAAACCCGCAAGTTTCAAATCACCGAGATAGCGCGGATATTCAGAGTGCCGCCGCACATGCTGGCCGACCTTGAACGCGCGACGTTCAGCAACATTGAGCACCAGTCGCTGGATTTCGTGAAGTACACGCTCAACCCATGGGTCGTGCGCTGGGAGCAAGCACTCATGCAGGCGCTGCTGCTGCCCAGCGAAAAAGAGCGCATGTTCATCCGCTTTAACCTCGATGGTCTGCTGCGCGGGGATTACGCCAGCCGTATGCGGGGCTACGCGCAGGGGCGGCAAAACGGCTGGCTGTCGGTCAACGACGTGCGCGAACTGGAAGACATGAACCGCGTGCCGCAAGAGCAGGGCGGCGATCTATACCACATGAACGGCAATATGGTGCCGCTAACAGGGAGGGAGATTCGATGAAATTTTGGAATTGGAGTGACAACAATGGCCTCCGCACGCTCACCATTGACGGCGTGATTGCCGAAGAAACATGGTGGGGCGATGAAGTCACCCCGGCGCAGTTTCGCACAGAATTGTTCGCGGGCAGCGGCGACATCACGCTGTGGATTAACAGCCCCGGCGGCGACTGCGTGGCTGCAAGCCAAATCTACACCATGCTCATGGATTACCCTGGCCACGTCACCGTGAAGATTGACGGCTTGGCGGCATCGGCGGCAAGTGTGATTGCCATGGCCGGCACGAAAGTCCTCATGGCACCGACCGCGTTGATGATGGTGCACAACCCGCTGACTGTGGCCATCGGTGATTCGGATGAAATGAAGCGCGCCATCGACATGCTTGTGGAGGTCAAAGAAAGCATCCTCAACGCCTACGAAATCCGCACCGGCTTGTCGCGCGTAAAATTGAGCCACCTTATGGACGGCGAAACGTGGATGAACGCCAATAAAGCGATTGAGCTGGGCTTTGCGGATGGACTTTTGCAAGATAACAAGCGCGCCGCAAGCACCAACACTATGGCGTTTTCGCGCCGCGCAGTGACGAACTCGCTGCTTGACAAAATCAAGCCCGCACAAAACGGAATACCTGCCGAGAGCCTTGAAAAAAGGCTCTCTTTAATTTTACATTAGAAAGTGAGTATCAGCATGCCCAAAATTCTTGAACTGCGCGAAAAACGCGCCCGGCTGTGGGAAACAGCCAAGAACTTCCTCGACGAAAAGCGCGGAGCCGATGGCCTCGTGAGCCCGGCAGACGCGGCCACCTACGACAAAATGGAGGCCGACATGGTTTCGCTGGGGCAGGAAATTGAACGCCTCGAACGCCAGCAGGCGCATGACCTCGCGCTTAACCAAGCGACCAGCCAACCTATCACTAACCGCCCCACGACCGACGGTGAGCAACGGACTGGGCGTGCCACTGCGGAGTACGGCAGCGCGTTTTGGAATGCCATGCGTGTGCGCGCCGGTGAGGGCATGGAGCCCGCCATTCGCAACGCCCTGCGCGTGGGCGCAGACCCGGAAGGCGGCTACCTTGTGCCCGACGAATTTGAGCGCCGCATTGTGCAGGCCTTGCAGGAGGAGAACATTTTCCGAGGGCTGGCCAATGTGATCACCACCAGCAGCGGCGACCGCAAAATCCCGGTGGAGGCCAGCACCGGCGAGGCGTTTTGGCTGGAAGAAGGCCAAGCGATTCCCGAAAGCGACAACACTTTCGGGCAGGTCACCATCGGCGCATACAAGCTTGGCACGATGCTGAAAGTGAGCGAGGAATTACTCAACGACAGCGCGTTTGATATGGAAAGTTACATCGCAAGTGAGTTCGCGCGCCGCACAGGCAGCAAAGAAGAAGCTGCCTTTATCAACGGCGATGGCAAGGGCAAACCCACCGGGATTTTGGCCGACACCGGCGGCGGGCAGGTTGGCGTAACAGCGGCAGGCTCAGCGGCGGTCACGCTTGACGAAATGATTGAGCTGTTTCATAGCTTGAAGGCTCCCTATCGTCGCAACGCCAGCTTCATCATGAATGACGCGACCGTCAAGACCATCCGCAAGCTTAAAGACAACAATGGGCAATATCTATGGCAACCTTCCATCAAAGCCAACACGCCCGACACGATTTTGAACCGCCCAGTACGCACCTCTGCCTACATGCCGACACTTGCTGCGGGCGCGAAGTCTATCGTGTTTGGCGATTTCCGCTATTACTGGGTCGCCGACCGCCAAGGCCGAATTTTCCGCAGGCTTAACGAGTTGTTCGCCGTGACCGGGCAGGTTGGCTTTATCGCCACCCAGCGTGTGGACGGTAAGCTCATCCTGCCGGAGGCGGTGAAAATCCTCAAATGCAAGGGTGGTTCGTGATGCGCCGCCGCGTTGACCAGCCCCTGCTGTTGCTGGCGCGGGTGAAGCAAAACCTCATATTAGAACACAGCGCGGACGATGACCTATTGCTAGGCGTCATCCGCGCGGCGGTTTCGTATGCGGAGAGTTATCAGCATCGGCCTACTGGGCATTACACGAAGACCCCGCTACCCCCGACCAGTGAGCAGGCCGTGGTCATGCTGGCCAGCCATTGGTATGAATCGCGAGATGGCAGTACCGGGGGCTTTTTCGGGGATAAAGTCGGTGCGGCGGCGACGGTGATGGGAGCGGTGAATAACCTGTTGCGGTTGGATAGGGATTGGGGTGCTGGGGTATGAAACACACCCAAGCCGATTTGAAAGCTATGCAAGTGTGGCCGTTCGAGCGCAAAATCCAAGTCGCGCAAACGCGAATTTTGGAATGGTATCGGCATTGGGACGGGCAGGTTTTTGTTTCGTTTTCGGGCGGCAAAGATAGCACCGTGCTGCTTGACCTCGCCCGCCGCTGTTTCCCCGACATTGAAGGCGTGTATGTTGACACCGGGCTAGAGTTTCCCGAAGTGCGCCGCTTTGCGTTATCGAACGACAATGTATCCGTGTTGCGCCCGGCCATGCGCTTTGATGAAGTTGTGCGCGAGCATGGCTGGTGCTATCCCTCCAAAGATGTGGCGCGAACCTTGCGTTACGCCCGACAGGGCAGCAAATGGGCACTTGACCGCATGGCGGGTATCAACCCGGACGGTACGCCCAGCGATTTTCGGCGCGACCACTACGCAAAGTGGGCGCATCTGCTTGATAGCGGCGTGAAAATCTCTGACGCTTGCTGCGAAATCATGAAAGAACGCCCCCTCAATGCCTATGTCAAGGCAAGCGGCAAGCACCCCATCATTGGCACGATGGCTACCGAAAGCCGCCGTCGCAAAGAAAGTTGGCTGCGCGTGGGCTGCAATGCCTTTGACACAAAACGCCCGTCCTCTAAGCCACTGTCGTTTTGGACAGAGCAAGACATCCTGCGTTACTTGCGGGAATTTGGCGTTCCCTACGCCAGCGTTTACGGCGACATCGTTGAGGATGAAAAGGGCAAGCTGTGCACCACCGGCGAGCAGCGCACCGGCTGTGTTTTTTGTCCCGTGGGTTGCCATTTGGATAAAATCAACCGCTTTGAGCGACTGGCCAAGACGCACCCGAAGCTGCATGACTATGTGATTAACCAGCTTG
>WQRM01000002.1 GCA_009786735.1 Oscillospiraceae bacterium
TGCCATGCCGCCCGCCACTGCCGCAGAATGAAAGTCAAATCTGCTTTGACCCACACGGCTACGACTTCATGGTGGACACCCCAGCCTACAAACACGCGAACAACGAGCGCACGGGCTTCATGTTTGAGCAAATGCGCGAAAGCCAACTGCGTTTCGGCATCCCCGTGATGTGCGGTGAGTGGGGCGGCGGCGGCGAGGGCGAGGGCTTTCTGCCGCACATCGGCTTCCTCATGAACTTGTTCGACAGCTGGAACTGGAGCAATTGTTACTTTACCTACGGACCGTCGCTGTTCAACAACCCCATCGCGCGCTATCTGTCGCGGCCGTATCCCTGGGCGGTCAATGGCACGATTGACTCCTTCAACGTGGATATGGACAGCAAGACCTTCACGCTGCACTACACGCCCCACGATGGCGACGCCCCCACCGAGATTTTCCTGCCCAACGGCTATGAATCGGTGGAGGCTGGCGACGCGCAGGTGAGCTATGAAAACAACCTGCTCAGCGTGAACACACGCGCCAAGCAGATTGTGGTGAAGTATAAGTAGCGGCTAAAATCCAATGATTACGTTGTGCATGCCCAGTTCGATGTAGTCTCCTGCGGCGTTGATCACGCGCAAAGCAGGCACGTGAGTGTCCGCGTCCCAATGCGCGTCGATTGGCAGCACAGCTTGGAGGGTGAAGCGGTATATAAGCCCGGTTTCGCCCACCACTTCGCCAAACACAAAGCCCGGCGCTGCAAAGGTGTGGCTAAAGTCTAGCGAATTATTTTCCATGGCGAAGCTTGCCACCTCCACGCCTTCTTCTTCCACAAAAACACGCACCGAAACTGCGCTGTCTTCAAACGGCAGTGCGGCTTCGTTCAAATACACTGTGGTATTCCAATTCCAATCGTGACCCCACCAATAGCCATTTGTCCCAAACGGTCCGCCGAGCATGTGCTCCGTGAAAAACACAAGCCGTTCATTGCGATAAACACCGCCGGAATACAGCATGATGTAAGCGAAAAACTCCAAGCCGTCAGGTGCGACCACACGCCCCTCAAATCTGTCGTTGTTCAACTGCATGGGCGCGCTTTGGTTGTGCAACGTGAGTGTTGCGCGGCTGTTGGCGCTGAACTCGCGCGGCACAGCAATGACCAATAGCTCAAGCGCCAGCGTGTCTGGGTCAATGGCCAAGCCGGTCGAGGTCTCCAACCAAAGTTGATCTTGGTGATGCAGAGCCTGATGGATTTGCCACAACACGCTGCTGATGTCATACGTGCTCACCTGTGCCGTGCTGTGCAGCCGAATGTTGCCCACCGCTTGCACCATCAACACGGCGAACACCGTTGCTAACACAAAGAATGCGCAAACCGCCAGTGCGATCAACTGCCGAAAATATTTTTTGAGCATGCCACACCTCCGCTGTTTTTCTATAAGTATAGCACAGCGGCGTTATTTTGTCAAGCGCTCGAACTTGCGCAGCTCACGCATTGCCTGCCCGCTGAGCAGCCAAACACCCAGCAGGTTCGGCAACGCCATGACCATGTTGAGCACATCGGCGATTTGCCACACGAGGTGCAGCTGCATGGCACTACCCAGCACAATTGCGCCGAGATACAGCAAACGGTAGGGCTTGGTGCAGCGCTCGCCCAGCAGCCAGCGCGCGCCTTGCTCGCCGAAGTATGACCAGCCGGTGAGCGTGGCAAAGGCAAACAGCACAATGCACAGCGCAACAAAGTGCGCGCCCGCCGCGCCGAACACCGTGGCATAGGCCGCGCTTGCCATGGCGACATCTGTGTGACCGCTGGCGAACGCGCCGCTTGCGATGAACACCAGCGCCGACACGGTGCACATGATGAGGGTGTCAATCACCACCTCGGCGATGCCCCACATGCCCTGTATGGCGGGCTGCTGCACATCGGCGGCGGCGTGAATCACGGCGCTTGTGCCCAGCCCGGCTTCATTCGTAAACACGCCCCGTGCTACGCCGTAGCGCAGGGCTGTTTTTATGCTGTAACCCGCCGCGCCGCCCGCCACTGCGCGCACGGCAAAGGCCTCGCTGAACATCAGCGCGATGCTCGCCGGCAGCGCCGCGCGGTGCACGAACAGCACAACGATGCTCGCCAACAGGAACACGCCCGTCATGATGGGCACGACGAATTCCGTTACGCGACCAATGCGCTTCACGCCGCCGAATATCACAAGCCCAACCAGCGCAGCCGCGACCAAACCGGTGATCCACGGCGACACGCCCAGGCTTTGCTGCATGGCCTGCGCCATGGCGTTCGCTTGTGTCATGTTGCCGATGCCGAAAGCTGCGGTAGCCAGCAGTGCGGCATAAACCCCACCCAAGCTTTTGATGCCCAACCCGCGCGCCAGATATTCCATCGGGCCGCCCATCCACGCGCCGCTCGGCAGCCGCCTGCGATACTTCAGCCCCAAGATGTTTTCCGCGCAGATGGTCATCGTGCCCAGCACCGCGGAGATGAACATCCACACGATTGCGCCCGGTCCGCCGAGGGACAAGGCTGTGGCAACGCCAACGATGTTCCCCGTGCCCAAGCACGCAGCCAGTGCGCCCGTGAGCGCCTGCCACTGCGAGATGCTGTGTTTGTCGCGGCTTTGGCGTGCGCTGAGCAAACTGCCGAAGGTCGAGCGATTCCACAGACCAAAACGGCGCAAGAAAAACCCACGGCTACGCACCGTCAAGTACGCACCCGTGAGCAGGAATAGCGATAAAAAGATGGTCATGTGGCATGTTTATGCCAGTGTCCAGCGCTTCATGCTTAGCGCTTAGTTGCTGCGCAGTCTCGCGAAAAATTCTCGCAACAGTTGCGCGCTTTCGTCTGCCAGCAGACTGCCTTCGCACTTGGGCTTGTGGTTGAACGGCAACGCAAACAGGTCAACCACGCTGCCGCAGCAACCGGCCTTGGGATCGCTCGCGCCGTAAACCACGCGCGGAATGCGTGCGTTGATAATCGCGCCTGCGCACATCGGGCAAGGCTCAAGCGTGACGAACAGCGCGCACTGCCACAGCCGCCAACCACCCAACCGCTTGCAAGCGAGGTCAATCGCTTCGATTTCTGCGTGATACAGCGCGTTTTTGCCGTGCTCGCGGCGGTTGCGCGCTTCGCTGATGATTTCGCTGTCCTTCACAATCACGCAGCCCACCGGCGTTTCGCCCTCATCGGCGGCTTGGCGGGCGAGCTCCAGCGCACGGCGCATGAACAGTTCGTCGGTCATCATGCGTCGATTTCTTTTGCAAAGCCTTTTTCGGCTTTCACGGTTTCGCCTTCAAACGGTGTCAGACCTGCTGCGTCAAACTCGAAGGCCGTTTCGGTGAGGATTTTCAAGCAGGCTTCCATGGTTTTGGGCTGCAGGGCATCGGGGGTGTCCAAGCAAGTGTGGTAGTAGGACGGCGGACCGGGGTCCATGGCGGCAAAGGCCACGCTACGCATGCCCGCCGCGGATGTGGCGGCGGCGTCGCTCGCGCCGAAAAACACGGTGCGGTAGGGGATCTCATAGCCCGCAGTTCGGGCGGCTTTTTTCATCATCGCGGCGGCGGCGGGGTCGTGTTTCACGGTGTTGGTGCGGTCGGTAATCATCACGGCCATGTGGTCAAAGTCGGTCATGGTGTCCACGCCGATGAACAGCGTTTCCACGTCTTGGAAGGCTTCTTTGTGGCGCTTGGCAAAATCTTTTGCGCCGCGCAGACCGCTTTCTTCGCTGCCGCTGCACATGATGATGAGTTCGGTGTTTTCTAGGCGATTATCGGTTTCGTGCAGCATGCGCGCCAGTGCCATGGGCACATAGCAGCCGGTGAGGTTGTCGTTGGCACCCAGCACGGGTTTGCGGCGGTTTTCAAAGAACCAGCAGGCAACCAGCATCGGGCACACGGCAAGGAAGATGATACGCAGCACGTGGTTGCTTTGCCCTTGCACAATGCCGATGATGGAAATCACAAGACCAAACAACACCACACCAAGGGTGCTGGCGATGAAAATCGCGCCCAGCGGCGGGAAGTTTAGCTTGTCGGCCAAGCGGAAAAACGTCCACTCATACACAGAGTCGGCGTGACCGCAAAGGATCAAGCGGCGCTTGACTTCGCCAGTGGGTTTTTGCACGGCGATGAGGTTTTGCGACGTTTTCTTGGGCAGGAAAGGGTCGATGAACTCTTTGTAAAGCAAAAACTCCATCACTGCAGTGAACAGTGCCGCCGCCAACAAGATTGTGCTGACGATGGGCAGGTTGAAGAAATAGAACACGGCAGCAGCCAGCCCCAGCACGACCACCAGCCGTACCCAGCCCATGAAGCCGCGCGGTGCGCTCTTGAAGGATTCAAGGCGGGTTTCTTCGCAGCAAGCGTCGAGATCTTGTTGCATCATCTGTTGGCTTTTGAGCTCTGCGGGGGTTGCGGGCAGGCGCGGTCCGCACTCGTCGCAGACTTTTTTGATGCCGCGCACGGCATAGTTGGTGTATTCGCGGAGCTTGGCGGGGTAGTTGGTGATGCGTTGGTTAGCGGTCATTTGTGAGTTCTCCTTCTTGACATTTGTTGAAATATAGGGTAAACTATAAGTAAGACAGGTTCAATGGGGGGAAAACATGAAAAAACACAAAGTGTACTTGATTGCAGGGCTGGTGTTGGTTGCGGTGCTTATGCTCACCGTGATACTCTATCACGCCATACCCGAGCGGCAGCTGGACGAACCTGCTGTCACCGCCGCGCAAACCACGCGGTCCGACGAGACTACCGTTGACGAAGAAAGCACAACGGTGGACGATGCCACCACCGAGCCTGACACCACAGAGGACGAAACCACGGTGGCGGTCACCACGGCACAAACCACAACACGCGCACCGCAACAAGCGGGCTGGGTGTATCCCTTCAACTTTCCGGGAGTGTACCCGGTGATGGCATACATTCCCATGGGCGATGCGTTCTATCTCATCCTCGTCAACCGCCACAATGCCCTGCCGGATCACTTCACCCGCAATCATCTGGACTTAGTGCCCGCCGTGCCAGGTTCTGCGCAACGCTTGCACCGCACTGCAGCACGCTACTTCCACCAGATGTATCAAGCCGGGCGAGCTGCTGGTGTTGTGCTCACACCGCTCAGTGGCTATCGCGACACCGCACACCAAAACCGCAACTTCACCAACCGCATTGCGCGCTATCGCAACGAGGGACACGATCACGCCACTGCGGTAGATATGGCCACGCGGTGGATCAAACCGCCGCGCTGCAGCGAGCACGAAACCGGTCTCGCCATGGACATTGGGCAAATCAGCATGAACTTCAGCAACACTGCAGCCTATCGCTGGTTGCTGCAAAACGCGCACAACTTCGGTTGGATTTTGCGCTACCCGCCCAACAGCATCCAGTACACCTATGTGAACTACGAGCCGTGGCATTGGCGCTTCGTTGGCGTGGAAAACGCCCGCGCAATCCGCGAAAGCGGTCTTGTGCTTGAACATTGGCTGCGGCAACGTTAGGTCACATTGTCCTTCGTGAGCACAATCTTCACCGTTAAAAACAAAATCTTAATATCCAGCCAAAACGATTGTTTGGCGATGTACTCCGCGTCAAGGGCAACTTTGTCGCGGTCATTCACTTTCGCGCGGCCGTTCACCTGCGCCCAGCCGGTGAGCCCCGGTGGCACAGCGTAGATGCCAGCTTCCTCGCGCAGTTTGCGAATGCGTCGCTCCTCGGGAATCAGCGGTCGCGGCCCCACAAAGCTCATGTCACCGCGCAGGATGTTCCACAGCTGCGGCAGTTCGTCTAGGCTCAGTGCGCGCAACAGCTTGCCGCTGCGGGTGAACTTGCCATACTTTGCGGTGAGTTGCTGCGGGCGGTTGCGGGTGTCACGCGGCATGGTGCGGAACTTATAGATGGTGAACTCGCGGTTGTGCCGACCCACGCGCTGTTGCTTGAACACCACCGGCGCGCCGTCGTCAAAATAAACCAACAGCGTGATGATGCCCAGCACAGGCAGCAGGAAAATCAGCGCAACAATGCTGGCGATGATGTCGAAAAGACGCTTGATGTCTCTCACTCCTCACACCGGAATAATGCACAGCGAAGGGCTAAACTCCACCGCAGGCGGTTAATTTCTCCTTCAGTTGCGGCAAGTCAATTTGAATAATATCCCATATCATAAACAGGTCAATGCCGTCGTAATCGTGCACAATGCGATTGCGCAGGTTGTACATGCTGTGCCAGGGAATGCCGGGAAAGCTTTCGCGCAGTTCTTTCACATAAAGGCGCACAAGCTCACCCATTTGGCTCAGATTAAACACGCATGCTTCCACCAGCATGTCGTTTGCCACAAACAGTTCAAATGTGGCGTCGTCGCAATAACCCAATGTTTTGTCAATGTAGCCAACGAGTTTGCGAAAAATAATTTCATACTTATCCGCCATAAATCAACACTCCTGTTTTTTCAATTTCACGTGCCACGCGCGAGTCAGGCTGGACATTCGCCACGTCAATCAAATCCACTTCTTTTTGCAGGGCATCGCGCGCATGTCCCATCAGACCAACAAGCGCCAATCCACGCAGTCCACTATCCACTAGAATATCCACGTCGCTGTTTGGGCGCGCGTTGCCTGCGGCATAAGAGCCAAACAACACCGCGCGGCGCACATCGTGTTCGGTAAACACAGGCACAAGCCGCCGCTGGATCTCTTCAACTGTGTAAACCTCATGCTTGTTCATGGCGTGTTCCCCGTCGCCTGCATTTTCAGATAGGCATTGATAAACCCATCCAAGTCACCGTCCATCACGGCTTGGATGTTGCCGTTTTCGTGGCCGGTGCGGTGGTCTTTGGCCAGCTGGTAGGGCATGAACACGTATGAGCGGATCTGGCTGCCCCAGGCGATGTCCATTTGCACGCCCTTGATGTCTTCGATCTTCTCCAGATGCTGCTTTTCTTTGATTTCGATGAGCTTGCTCTTGAGCATCTTCAGCGCAACGGCGCGGTTTTGCAGCTGGCTACGCTCCACCTGGCAGCTGGTGACAATCCCCGTGGGGATGTGCGTCAGGCGCACCGCCGAGCTGGTCTTGTTGACCTTCTGCCCGCCTGCGCCGCTTGCGCGGTACACATCCATCTTGATGTCGTCGGGGTTGATATCGATGTTCACGTCGTCGTCAATTTCGGGCATGACCTCCAAGCTCGCAAACGACGTGTGCCGCCTGCCGCTGGAGTCAAACGGTGAACAGCGCACCAAGCGGTGCACACCGTTTTCGCTTTTGAGAAAGCCATAGGCGTTTTCGCCGCTGATCATCAGCACGGCGGACTTCAGCCCGGCTTCTTCGCCGTCCAAAAAGTCAATGAGCTTTGCGGTGTAGCCGCGGCGCTGCGCCCAGTGGGTATACATGCGCACGAGCATCTCATTCCAGTCTTGCGCTTCGGTGCCGCCA
The DNA here is from genome assembly GCA_009786735.1 of Oscillospiraceae bacterium. Taxonomy (GTDB): domain Bacteria; phylum Bacillota; class Clostridia; order Oscillospirales; family Acutalibacteraceae; genus WRMQ01. The sequence goes on from WQRM01000002.1 coordinate 7,405, forward strand.
GCGCCCGCGTGGAAAGCCAAAATGGCGTTGTTGCGGTCATATTCGCCCGAAAGCAGCGTGGCAAGAGTCATCGACTCCAGCGTAGCAATCACGTGCTGTGCCTGCTCGCGGCACTCGTCCAGCAGGGACTCATCGCCTTCTTCCACCGCAAGTTCAATCATGGTCAGCGCGTCGTCATAGGCGGTCTGCAGTTTTTCATAGCCCGCAATCTTGCTTTTGAGCGCCGCAATGCGCTGCAGCACCACCTGGCTGGCACGGGGGTCATCCCAAAAGCCAGCGGCGGCGCATTGTTCTTCCAGCTGTGCGATTTCCTCTGCCGCCGCTTGCAATGCCAAGGCCTGGCGCAAATGCTCCAGTTTATCCTGTTGGCCCTGCAGTTGCAGGCGCAGTTCGTCGAATTGTAACATGAACCCTCCGTTTAGACAACGTGTAAGGACGCGGGTAAATTATTGTCCCCTAAAGAAGTAGGGGTCGAGCATCAAATACCAGTTGCCGCCCACACGCACCATGGTGAAAAACCCGGTGTTTTCATACGCCGCTGCCGTGGCGTAGATCGTGTAGGTCACCGACATGTGCGCGAACTCCTCCGCCACAATGCTAAGCTCCGCCAGCTCACGTGCAGATTCCGCGAGATTCGCCGGCAAGCCCGCAAGGTTTGCAGCAAAGAACGTGGGCTCGCCCACGCTGTGGCTGGTACTGCCCACCACGCCCCACAGATCCAGCAAGCCGTCACGCATATATTGCGCAAAGGGCTCGCGCATGGGCTGTGCGATGTCATCATAGGGAATCGCGCCGAATGCCGATAGATTGAACATGGCGTCTGTGTCGCGGCTCTCAATGGCGGCGAAGTAATTGCGAATCACGCGCTCGGTGGGGGTTACGCGGTTGCCGAGCACAACGAGCACCACCGTGAGCGCCACAGCCACAGCTGCCACCACCGCGATGATTGCAATCAGCAGCTTTTTTGTATTGCCACGGGACTTTTTTGCCGGTTGTTCGGGCATGGGGGGGAGTTCCCACAATGTTGAGGTTTGGTTCTGCGTTGCCATACTGAACCCTCCTATTTATGTATAGTCACTGCTTATTATAACATATTACGGACAACATGGCAAGTTTTTTTTATCGGCGGCGGCTTAGCCCCTGCAACTGCGGCAGCGCATGCGCAAAAAAAGCTTGATGACTTTCGCAATACACATTCTTGCCTAAGGTGTCGCGGTCGCGTTTGCAACCGCCGCGGCACAACGCGAACCAGCGGCAAGACGCGCACTGTGCATGCCGTTGCAGTGATTGCGCAATGAAGCGCGTGCAGGTTGGCGAAAAGCGCATTTGCGCAAAGTCATGCTCAAGTATGTTACCAATCTTCCACTCATCGTCCACGTAAAAATCACAGGGATACACGCTGCCGTCAGCTTCTGTGACGAACTGGCAGCCGCACACGCCGCTCATGCCGCAGGCCTCGGGTTCGTGCCCTGTGACCATGCGCAGCAAATTGTCGAAATAGCGGATGTTCGGGGCATTGCCAGTGTGCATGTCGTGCGCCCACAGGTCGAAAATGGTTTTCATGAACTGCAGATAGCCTTGCGGTGTCAGCGACCACGGCTGGCTCGCGCGCCGTGCGTGCAACGGGTCAAGGCAGGGGATGAACTGCAAGTGGTGCAGGCGGTTTTCCTTGAAAAAACGATAGATCTGCTTGCCCTGCGCTGCATTCGCTCGGCTCACCACACAAAGGATGTTGAACTGCACGCGGGCTTGCTGAAACAGCTGCACGGTCTGCATCACGCGATGAAAGCTGCCGTCTCGGTTTTTGTCGTGTAGCGCTTGTGGGCCGTCAAGCGAAAGACCGACCAAGAAATCATGCTCAGCCAAAAAACTTGCCCATCGCGCGTCGATATGCATGCCGTTGGTTTGCATCGCGTTGGAGATGACCACACGCTTGGTGTTGTGCTGGTTTTGGTAGGCGACAAGCTGCTCAAAAAAAGGCAGTCCCGCCAGTGTGGGCTCGCCGCCTTGGAACAAAAACGTGCAGCTGCCGTCCGCAAAGGCGAGGGTTTTTTTCACGATGGTCTCCAGCGTGGTGGTCGTCATAATTCCGCTGTTTTTTTCCTGGTAAAAGCAATAGCGGCAGCGCAAATCGCAGTGCCCTGAAACCGGTTTGATCAGCATGCTCAGCGGCGGCATGGTCGCCACCTCCCATCCAAGAAGATGGGCGCTGTTTCGCCAGCCTGCAGCATTTGGCGCGCGAGCTGTTTGCGCAGTTGCGCGCGCACTTGCCGATGCGCCTTGCAGTTGACCAAGTTGTTCAGCTCGTGGGGGTCGTTCTCCAGATCATACAAAAACGCTTCACGATAAACGCGTGCGTCCGCGTGAATCCAGCCCTGCCGCAGCGGCGCTTTCACGGCATATTTATAGCGTTTTGTGCGGATGGCGCGACCAACATGGCTTTCGCTGATTTGGATGAAGACCTCCGGCGGGCGGTCGCTTTGCTGCAGTGCAGTGCCCTGCAGAGTTTCGGATTCAAGCCCTGCGCTGCGCAGCAAGGTGACGGGCAAGTCAATTAAGCTGGCGAGTTCTTCAACCACTTCGCCGCCAACAAAGCCCGGACCGCGGAGAATCAACGGCACACGCACACAGCTGTCATGGCAGCTGCGTTTATACTCACTGTTGCGCGTTTGGAAGTGCGAGCCGTGGTCGCTGGTATAAATAATCAGCGTGTTTTCAAGCTCGCCGCGTTGTTTGAGCAGCGCGACGATTCTGCCCACGTTGTTGTCCAAGCTGGCGCAACAGCCCAGATAATCCGCATATTCCTCTGCCCAGTTGCCGCCGTCAAAGGCTTGCAAATCTTCGGGGATTGGGTAATCGCGGAACTGCTCCTTCGCGCCCGGTGGCCCTTGATGATGCCCCGCGTCGTTTTGGTGGTGTGGCTCAAGATAGGACACAAACAGGAAGAAAGGCTTGTTGGTTTGCCGGTTGTCCAGATAGTCCAGCACGAAATCTGTCTGGCAGTCTGCGCGGTAGCCGCTGAAGTCAACGCGCTGGTTGTTTTGGTCAAACATGTGCCCGCCATAGCCGTTGGAGGTGAACTCCAGCACATCGGCAGCCATCCAATAATCCCGGTAGCCGCCCCGCAAGTTCGCCGGCACGGGCTTTGTGCCGGTGCTTGCCAAGTGCCACTTGCCGACGTAGGCAGTTTCATACCCATGCGCGTGAAAACGGTCGGCGATGGTGTTGATGTGCCCGGGCAGCGGGATGTCGTTTCGGTAGCAACCGGTTTGCGTGGCAAACAGCCCCGTTTGCAGGCACGCGCGCGCCGGACCACACACCGGCTGGCAGGTGAAGGCGTGTTCATAGCGCACACCCTCCGCTGCAAGCTGGTCTAAATTGGGCGTGAAATCTACGCTGGGGTGATAACACCCAAGGGTGTCCCAGCGCTGTTGGTCAGCAAACAGGAAGAGAATGTTTGGCTTCATGTGCGGTATTCTCCTATTTCTTCGTGCGCTTTTTCAGCCGATGCATCAACTGCCCCGGGCTTTGCCGGGTTGCGCGCAGATAAATCCCCAGCAAACCACCCAGCAGCCCGCCCGGCAGTTTCACCGCGCGGATGCCGTTTTTGATCATGGCTAACGAAAAGCGCGAATCAATGCGTGTTGGCACCACATCACATGTGGCGATGAACCAGTCCAGCATCCACTGCTTGGCTTGCGCGATGTCGGCAGCGTAAGCAGGATCGTTGATCAAATTCACACGTTCGCCTTTGGTCAAGTCGTAAAATTCATCCATCTCTTGCGCCCGCCGCACATACTTAAACTGGTGCGTGCGCAGCATCACCGCTTTGCCGTGCGTGCCGTCTTCGCGGCTTTGCAGCAACAGCCTTGGGTAGTAATGGTCTGCAGGGTTCGCATTCTCGAACTCGCTGGCGTGAGTCTCGCCCGGCAAGCGTCCGCCCTCGCAGGTCACGAACTCTCGGTGCGGCAGTGTTTTGTCCTGCATCACCGGCAGCAGACTGCGCGAAAAATGCGGTCGCTTGATGTCAACGCCGGTTAGGCTCGCGCAGGTGGCGGTCACGTCCACAAGCTCCACCAAGGCATCGCGGATGCCGGGGTCAATGTCCACGTGCTTGGGCGGTTTGATGAGAAACGGCACACGCGTGATGCAGTCCGGGAAGCAGTTTTGGCTTTTTTCCACCAAGCCGTAGTCTGCGGTGTAGTCGCCGTGGTCGCTGAAAATCAGCACGGCGGTGTTGTCATAAACATCGGCGTCTTTCAGCGCTTGCAGCAGCAGACCAATTTGGTCATCCACTTTGGCGCACATGGCTAAGTAAGTCGCGCGGATTTCGTCGAATTTGCTTTCGTCCACATGCAAGGCATCGCGTAGGGCTTGCTCCATCATGGGCTTGCCGTCATCGTCGGCGATGGTTGGGATGCGCGGGGGCAGCTTGGTTTTGTCAATCAAGTCGTAATATTTCTGCTCCACCTGATAAGGCGGATGCGGAAAAAACAGCCCAACAAACATGAAAAACGGCTGCCGTCGCTGGCTGTTTTTCTGGATGCTGTGTATCGCGCCGTTCACGATCAAGTCGTCCATGTCGGTCGCGTATTCGTCTGGCACAATGCCGTTGAGAAAAGAGTAGTCCCCCTCTTCGTGGTGCGGAAACCAGTATTTCATCGGGCGTTTTGGTCGCGCCTTGATGGTTTCGTCAATCAGCGCCCGGTGATAGTCGGGATATTGCCCCGCCATGAGGTCACCCCGGTGGCAGTTCACGGTGCGATAGCCGGCTGCCTTGAAGTCGCTGAAGAGGTTTTCCTCCCACGGTTGTTGCAGGTGGCCCATGGTGCGGTGGCCATGCACATGTGGATAAAGTCCCGTCATAAACGAGCAGCGGCTGGGCACGCACACCGGGTTTTGGGAAAAGGCATTGCGAAAGCTCACGCCTTCCCGCGCAAGTTGATCCAGCACAGGCGTGTGTGATGCAGGGTTGCCCAAATGGCGCAGAGCATCGGCGCGCATTTGGTCGGGGTTGATGATGAGAATGTTAGGTTTCATATACTTATTTTAGCAGAAAGAGTGCGAAATAGCAAGCGAAATCTGCAAGAAGTTTGCGCGGACAAAAAAACACGCTCTCACAAAAGTGAAAGCGTGATAGTGCAACGTGACTCTCGCACGAATCGGCGCAAAGCGGCTTTCAAAACCATGTTACGCGGCATCCACTGCCTCCTTTAGCTGCATCAGCGCTTGTTCCAGTGTGGCTCTTGGGCAGGCCATGTTTACGCGCTGAAACCCGGTGCCTTCCGACCCAAACATGGTTCCGCTGTCAAGCCAAAGCCGCGCTTTGTGTGTGATTAGCTCGTTGAGTTGCGGCTGCGCAAGACCAAGTTGCGTGCAGTCCAACCAAGCGAGATATGTCCCCTGTGGTTCAACGAGCTTGATTGGCGAAAGGTGGTTTTCCAAAAAGCTGCGCACAAAGTTCAAGTTTTGCAAAAGATATGCGTTGAGTTGGTCAAGCCATGTGCGCCCGTGTTCATAGGCCGCTTGGCACGCAGACAACCCCATGGTGTTCAGCTGGCTGTAGCCCGTTTGGTCAATGGCTTTGGCAAACTTGCGGCGAATTTCCGCGTTGGCAATGAAGGCGTTCGCCACTTGCAGCCCTGCCAGGTTGAATGTTTTGCTGGGTGCTGTGCAGATGATTGAATTTTCAGTGCCAAACATCACATGCTTGTTGCCGGGAAAGGTGAAGTCACAGTGTATCTCGTCGCTGAACACTACGCAGCCATGCTTCAGGCAAATTTCGTGCAAGCGGGCAAGCTCTTGTGCGCTCCACACGCGACCAACAGGGTTGTGCGGGCTGCATAGGATGAATAGCTTCACCTTGTGGCGACGCAACTTGGTCTCAAAATCGTCAAAGTCAATCGAATAACTCCCGTTCGCATAAACAAGCGGGTTGTTAATAATCCGGCGTCTGTTGTCCTCGATACAGCCAAAAAAAGGGTAATACACCGGCTGTTGAATCAACACACCGTCGCCCGGCTCGGTCAAAGCATTAATGGCCGCCGCAAGCGCGAACACCGCACCCGGGGTTGGCACCACCCATTCGGGGCGCACTTCAAAACCAAACCCGCGTGTAAACCAATTGTGCAGCGCCGCAAAGTAGTCTTCTTTCGGCTCGGTGTAGCCAAAAATGCCGTGCTCGGCGCACTTCACAAGTGTGTCAAGCACTTCTTTGGGCGCGCGAAAATCCATGTCCGCCACCCAAAGAGGCAGCAGGTTGTCGGGGCGACCGCGTTCTTTCGCAAAGTCAAATTTGAGTGAGTTGGTGCCGCGACGGTCAATGATTTCATCAAAGTTGTAGGTCATGCCAACGCCCTTTCTAAATCCGCAATCAAGTCCTGCGCATGCTCCACCCCAACGGAAATCCGCAGCAGTGTTTCATCAATGCCGCGCGCCAACCGCTCGTGCTCGGGCACATCGGCGTGGGTTTGCATGGTCGGGTAGGTCATCAGCGTTTCGGTGCCGCCCAAGCTTTCCGCAAAGTAGATCAGCTCCAGCCGATTCAGGGCATTGTGTGCCGTTTGCTTGCTGTCTACGCCAAACGAAATCATCGCTCCCATGCCGGGGTAGTGCACGCGCGCAACCTTTGGCTGTGTTTGCAGCCACGCGACGATTTCGCGCGCATTTTGTTGCGCTTTTTCCATGCGCAACGCAAGCGTTTTTATCCCGCGCGTGATGAGAAACGCATCAAACGGCGCAAGAATGGCTCCGGTGGTCTTTTGCAGCAATTTCAGGCTTTCCCCCAGCGCCTGCGTTGCTGTTACCAAAAAGCCCGCCAGTGTGTCGTTGTGACCGGACAGATACTTCGTGCCGCTGTGCACCACGATGTCGGCACCCAATTCAATCGGTCGGTACAAACACGGCGTCAAAAAGGTGTTGTCCACCATCAGCAGCACATCCCGCGCGGCAAGCAGCCGTTTCACCGCCGCAACATCTGTAACTTTCATCATCGGGTTCGTCGGCGTTTCGATGAACACTCCGCGGGTTTTGTCGTTCAAACAGGCCGCAACCGCAGCCAAATCCGACGTGTCAACGTAGCGCACCGTCACACCATTCTTCTTGGATAGGGTGTTGAACAGCCGAATTGCGCCGCCATACAAATCATCACTGGCAATCACTTCGTCCCCCGGCGCGAACAACTCCATCATCGTGGCAATGGCCGCCATGCCGCTGGCGAAGCCCAGCCCCATCGCCCCGCCTTCCAGTGCCGCAACCAGCGCTTCGGCGTGTTCACGGGTAGGATTTTGCACGCGAGTATAGCTGTATCCCGTGTCTTGTCCCACGGCAGGGTGCGCAAACGTTGCGCATTGATAAATTGGCACAGCCACCGCCCCGGTGGCGCTTTTGCTGCGTGCGCCGTGCACGCATGCGGTTTCCATGTTCATAGCTGGTCTCCTTATAGGTAGTACATATGGCCCGCGCCGCTGTGTTCCTGCGCATGGCTTATTAACGTTTCTAACGCAATGTTTTTCAGGCATGCCGCAACCGTGACGTCCAACTGTGCAAAGCTGCGCTGCATCGCGCTTTCAATGTCCGGCGCAGCGCTCTTCACGGTGGTGTCGGCGGGCTCAAACAGCGCCGTTTCGGTCGCCGAAAAAATGTCATGCACGTTAATGTCGCGCGGCGGCCGCGCAAGTTGATACCCGCCCTGCGCACCCTTCGTTGAAGTCACCAATCCGCCGCGTTTGAGCAACGCAAACACCTGCTCCAAATAAATTTTTGAGATTCCCAGGTGTCCCGCCAGCGACGAAACCGTCACCGTATCTTCCGCGGCGTTTTGTTGCCCCATTCGCACCAGCGCCGCCAGCGCATAGCGGGACTTCGCCGATATTTTCATATTCCTCGCACCTCCTCGCTAAACATATCTATCATATATGATAACACGTTTGCGCCAACTTTGCAAGCAAAATTTAAAAAAAGGCTTGACAAGGCGCACAAAGTGTGGTATCATACTAAGCATACTAGTCATACAATATTACTATGCAATAGAAAGAGAGGCGCTCAACCATGCCAAACATCGCCAAACGTTTACCGGAGCTTATCGGCGGCACGCCGCTGCTTGAACTCGGCAATTACAGCACCAACCAAGCCTTGCAAACAAACATCATCGCCAAGTTGGAGTATTTTAACCCGCTTGGCAGCGTGAAAGACCGCATCGGCTATGCCATGATTGCCGACGCGGAAGAAAAAGGGCTCATCAACCCCAACACAGTCATCATCGAGCCCACCAGCGGCAACACCGGCGTTGCGCTGGCGTTTGTGGCTGCCGCCAAAGGATATCGCTTGATTTTGACCATGCCAGAAACCATGAGTCTTGAACGGCGCAGTTTGCTCAAAGCCCTTGGCGCACAAATTGTTTTAACCGAAGGCGCAAAAGGCATGAAAGGTGCCATCGCAAAAGCGGAGGAATTGGCCGCCCAAACACCTCATTCGTTTGTGCCGGGGCAGTTTGTTAATCCCGCCAACCCCGAAATTCACCGCCGAACCACCGCGCTTGAAATCTGGAACGACACCGATGGCCAAGTGGACATTTTTGTCGGTGGCGTAGGCACCGGCGGCACCATTACCGGTGTTGGCGAGGCACTGAAAGCCAAAAACCCCGCCATCAAAATCGTCGCGGTTGAGCCGGTGGACTCCCCCGTGTTGTCCGGCGGCGCACCCGGCCCGCATAAAATCCAAGGTATCGGCGCGGGGTTTGTGCCCGAGATTTTCAACGCAGAAATTGTGGATGAAATCATCGCTGTCACCAACGAGCAAGCGTTTGACACGTCTCGCAAATTGGCGGCTGCCGAAGGGTTGCTTGTGGGCATTTCGTCCGGCGCTGCGGCATGTGCAGCAACGCAATTAGCCCGCCGCCCCGAAAACACAGGCAAAACAATCGTTGTGCTTTTGCCCGACACAGGTGAGCGTTATTTGTCAACAGTCCTATACAATCCCGAAGCATAACACAACGAAATATTGCCCGCAGGTTCAACCGAACTTGCGGGTGTTTTCTTGCGCGGGAAATAAATTTACGCGCCCACAAAAGCGTGAGCGCGAACTGTCCGCGGCGACTCGCCGCTGTCTAAAGTGACAGAATTTAATACCATAGACAAAAGGTAATAAATTGGGCTGTTTTGCATCCTGCGCGTTGCGGCAACGCATATAATTAAACTTTGCCTACGACCTAGTATACCACATCGCGCCGGGTTTGTCAAACAAAAAATGCCCGCAGGCTGTAAAAACCTGCGGGCTAGATTTACGCCGCCAGTGGCAGTGCCTTGGCCTGCGGCACGACCTCCACCCCATCGCGGAACAGCACTGCCAGCAGCCCATCACCGTGCACAGTCACGCGGTCAACGGTGGTGTACCACAGCTCATCATCGAAATCGGTCACAAGGTCGGGCTGTCGCTCCAGTGTGGTGAGAAACCGCTTGATGTTCGCGCGTTTGGCACGGCGTTTGGTACGGGTTTTCTCGATTTCGCCAAGTCGAGTGTGAGCCACTTCATAGCGCGCAACCAGTGCATCATGCCGCTGCTGGTAGTCGGCTTGGTCAAGTGCTGTGCTGGCATTTTCTTGCACAGCGCGGCGGGTCAACTCCATCACGACTTCACATTCTTGCGTGAGTGCGGCGGCTTCGGTATCAAGGTCGCTGGTGTCGGTGAGCGCGGCCAGAACTTCATCGTAGGCTGTGAAAATTTCAGCACACTGGGTCAGTCGCTGATTGAATGCCGCGAGGAACGCCAGCTCGATTTGCTGGTCAGTCAGGTGCGGTGTGCGGCACACGTTTTCGCCAGAATATTTACGATTGCACTGCCACACTTCACGCCGATGCGGCTGATTGCTGTTCCACACTTTCGAGCCGAACATACCGCCACAAGCACAGAAAATCTTGCCCGAAAACGGATGACCACTTACGCTGTTTTGACCGCTGGTCGCGCGGCGCAAAAGCTCATATTGCACGAGGTCAAACATATCGGGCTCGATGATCGCGGGGTGGCTACCCTGCACGAAATACTGCGGCACTTCACCCTCGTTGATCTTCTGCCGCTTGGTCAAAAAATCGGTGGTGAATTTCTTTTGCAGCAGTGCGTTGCCTGCATATTTTTCGTTTTTCAGCATGGATAAAATCGTGTTGGGCTGCCATTTTGTCTTGCCGCCGGGAGTGACCACGCCCTCACCGGTGAGCAGCGATGCGATGAAGCTGGGCGATTTTCCGTAGAGAAACAGGCGGTAAATGAGGCGCACAATTTCAGCTTCTTCGGGCACAATTTCGGGTAGGCCGTCCGGGCCTTTTGCGTAGCCGAGGAAGCGTTTGTAGGGCAGCGAAACCTTGCCAGCCTCGAAACGGCGGCGCATGCCCCAAGTCACGTTTTCGCTGATGGATCGGCTTTCTTCCTGCGCCAGCGATGACATAATCGTGATGAGCAGCTCACCCTTGCTGTCGAGCGTGTAGATGTTTTCTTTCTCGAAATACACCTCCACGCCACGCTCTTTTAGCTTGCGCACGGTGGTCAAGCTATCGACCGTGTTGCGCGCAAAACGGCTGACGCTCTTGGTTATAATCAGGTCAATCTTACCCGCAAGGGCATCGGCAATCATGCGGTTAAAGCCATCGCGCTTTTTGGTGTTGGTGGCGCTGATGCCCTCGTCGGTGTACACGCCGACAAACTCCCATTCGGGGTTGGCCTTGATGTGCGCGGTGTAGTGCTCGACCTGCGCGGCGTAGCTGTTGAGCTGTTCTTCCTCGTTGGTGGACACACGGGCATAGCCTGCCACACGTTTTAGTGCCGCCACGGCCATCACATTCTGCGGCAGTTGCTTGGGTGGGATGATGTTCACGGTCATTGTACGGCCCTCCTGTTTAGTTCTCGTTGGCGTGCGACTTGGCGCATGGCGGGTGTCCAGATTTCGCGGCGTGAACGGTGCTGCCAAGCGAGATCGACCGTCTTGCCTTCATATATAAAGGAAAGCTGACCCGCGCCTGGCACACGAATTTCTTGCAGCCCATCAAAGCCGCCGACCTCTGCCACTTTCGCCAGCAGGATATCTTCCGGCACTTGCTGGCTGTTGCAATGCGCCTTGCCTAAGGTGTTGAACGTGCTGCAAATCCACACAATTTTTTCGTATTTCGACCCAGCGGCGGCATGCTTTCTGCGAAAACTCGCGCCGCAAATTCCGCACTTGATGATGCCGCTGAACGGTGTGGTTTCGGGCGGATGTTGGCGGTGACGGGCTGTGCGTTTAGCCAGTTCAGCCTGCACTGCGCTAAATGTCACACGGTCAATAATGGCCTCATGTGCGTCGGTGACAAGATATTGCGGCAGCTCGCCGTTGTTCTTGCGCTTTTCTTTGGTGAGGTGGTCGGCGATGAAGGTCTTTTGCAGCAGTAAGTCACCGGTATATTTCTCGTTGCGTAGCATGCCCCGAAGCCCATTTTGCGTAATGTAGATGCCGTCGGCAAGTAGCTTCTTTTGGAGCTTTAGCAGCCCCATGCCACTAAGATAGTCGGCGAAAATCTGCTGCACAAGCTCCACTTCGCCGGACACAATCACAAACTTGCCGTCGCACCACTCGTAGCCCAGCAAGCGCGTGAACGTCGCGCGGCCTTGCTTGAAATCATTGCGGATGCGCCATTTGCAGTTTTCGCTGACGGAGAACGATTCTTCTTGCGCGTAACTGGCCAGCAACGTAAGCAGCAGTTCGCCCTCAGCGGTGAGGGTATGGATGTTCTGCTCCTCGAAGTAAACATCCACGCCGAGGGCACGGAGTTCACGCACAGTTTCGAGGGTGGTGACGGTGTTGCGCGCAAAACGGCTGACTGACTTGGTAACGATGAGGTCAACCTTGCCCGCGCGGCAATCAGCCAGCAGTCGCTGAAACTGCGGGCGGTTTTGCTTGGTGCCGGTGAGTGCTTCATCGGCGTAGACTCCGGCATACACCCAGCCGGGGGTGCTTTGGATGCGCTGGCTGTAGTGGCTCACCTGCGCCGACAGGCTGTGCAGCATGGCATCTTTGCCAGTGGTGACGCGGCAATAGGCAGCCACGCGGCGGGGCTTCGGCAGCGTTGCCGGGAGGGGTTGGCGTTGTGTGATGTTTGGCATGAACGTTCACTCCTTTCCTATATATTATCGCATCAAAATGAGAGAAAGACAACAGGGTTCAGCCCCCAAATGCGCTGAAACATGGAGAGAATTTCATACGGAAATGAGCCTCGATTTTGACGAAATCATCATCGTCAATCACGCCTTGCCGTAGCATGTCGCGCGCCATGGAAAGCGCGGCTTGGTAGTTCGCTTCACGGTTGAATTGTTGAGTGCTCATGGCGCACTTCCTTTCTAAATCGGGCAGCGATATAGCATGGGTGGCAGCAAAATTTGCGGCTGCCATAGCTACTAAACGCCTGCCCGCAGTTGGCGCAGGCAAGCGTTCGGTCGGTGTGGCGGTCAACGAGATGGCCGTGGATGTTCCACCATGCTTGGCGGCAGGCGGTGCCGCAAAACTTGCGTGGTTTTTGCTTGGGCTGTTGTGTGATGGGCTGGTCGCAGTGGCGGCAGGCCGTGCCGTCAAACACCCGCAAGTTATGCCGCTGGCAATGGCTTTTGACAGCACTTTCGCTCACATCAACCTTGCTTGCGATGGCCTTGTAGCCCAGCCCCTCGCCGCGCCAGTAGCGGATTTCTTGCTTTTGTTGGCCGGTCATTTCTTCTCCTCCAGCATTGCACGGATTTCAGCAAGCTGCGCGTTCACGCCGTGCTGTGCAGCCTCGCGGCGAGCTTTGGCGGCCTTGTAGAAATACCGCGCGATGGCGGCCGTTTCCCCACCCAGCAGCAGGGTGAGAATGGCGATGATGGCGTGTAACGTGTAGTCATTCATGTCATTGCCCTCCCGCGATGAAGGCATCGTTGAAGCCTTTTTTGCGCAGACGCTTGAGCATCGCCTCGGCGTTTTTGCGCTTGGCGAACGCGCCGACCTGAACTCTGTACAAAACCTGCGGCTGTTGCGCCGAAGGCGACTGCTGCACCGCAGGTGCCACACCAAGATAGTCCAAGATGCCACTCGCCAGCGCAGCAGCCATTTCTTCGCGGCGGTTGCGCAGGGTGGTGATGTCGAGCTGGTTGGGGCTGTCGATGAAGGCAAGCTCGACCAAAATGGCAGGCATGCGGCTGTGGCGTAACACGCCGAAACTGCCCACATGCGACTTGGTGTCGAGCTTCACGCCGCGATTGCGTAAGCCCATGAGTTTGGCAAACGTGTCGTTGACGGCACGCGCAAAGGGCTTGTCGGCTTTCTTGGTTTTGGCCACGAAGGTTTCACAACCCGTGCCGCCGCCCGCGTTACAATGCACGCTGACGAAGTGCGTTGCGCCCCAGCGATTGGCCGCCTGCCAACGTTCGTTGATGCTGAGAAACTCGTTGTGTTTGCTGCGTGAAAGTTCAATCTCAAGGCCTGCCGCACGGAGTTTATCAGCTAGTTTTAGGCTCACGGCAAGGTTGATGTCGGCCTCGTGCATGCCGTTGCCGACGGCACCGGGGTCGCGGCCACCATGGCCGGGGTCAAGATAGAGTTTGATGTGTTGCATGGAAATTCTCCTTTATCTGTTTGATGGAATAAATCGTTGCGTTGCCTGCAAGTGCCGCCGCGAAGCCACTGCTCCCTGTCGGAGCACCGTCCACGCGTACCAGCGATAGGGTCGCGCCGCGCTCGATTATCACCGCGCCGGCAGCAGCCACTTGCAGCGAAACTTGACAGCAACTGTGCACATGCAGCAGCTCGGACAGCGAAACGCGGACGTGCTGGTTGGGCGGCACGGTGACGTTGTGCAGCGCGCCGGTTGGGCTGCCATTGAACGTGATACGGTATTGAAAGGTCACGGCGTTGGCGCCGGTGTGGAATAGCCCCGCGCTGAAATTGAGCAGAAACGTGCCGGTTTGGTGCGGGCGAAGCATGCCGCTCCAAGCGTCCATGCCGGAGCTAAGCATGCCGTTGAGTTGCAGCGTCTGAAGCGTGTTGGGCACCGAAAATGCCGACCAATTGCTGAGCGCACCATAAGCGCCGGTCGGCTCTTGCGGCGGCGGCGGTTGCGGCACTTCATGTGCTTGCGTCGCACTTGGTCCGATGAATTGCCAGCCCTCCGCGTTGGCGTACAGCCCCGGCAGGTCGCCCGCGAGTTCGACCACGTCCGCCCAAAAGCCGGGGGCGCTGTCCATCTCCAGCACCAAGTCGGCGTTGATGCTCAGCATGGCGGGGCTTGCCGAGCTGAGCACTTGCCCGCTGTTGATGTCCGCCAACTGCCAGCCGTCGCCTTGGTAGACAAAGGCGGTCATTTCTAGGGTGCTTGCCGAAAAGCGCTGCGCCATGAAGTTGTAGCTGCCCGCCGACCACTGCGGCACCGCCATGAACAGGATTAGCCCCTCGCGGCCGCGCAGCAACAGCATCGGCATCGACCAACTTTCGCCATCCCATGCGGGCAATGCGAGGGCAGATTTTGCGCGAATCCGCAGGATCTGCTCAAGGTTTGGCGGCGATTGTAGCAAATCTAGCAGCGCATCGTCGCTGTTGATGTCGATGCCGTGTTGTTCAGCGTATTCCTCCACGCAGCCCGGCTTGAAGTCGATGGGCTGTGGCTGCCCTTCATCGCGTGCCCACGCGAATGGCGTGGCGATATCGGGCAACTCGGCGGGTGTGCCAACGGTGGTTAAAGCAAGCGCGGGCAGCTTGCCAAGCAAGTGCCGCAGACCTTGTTCATCTAAGATTTTCTGCATAGCCACCTCACACCAACGATGCCAACATCGCATCAATTTCGGCGTTGGTGATGGGCACGAGGTTGTGCTCGTTGAAGTAGCCCTCCAGCGAAACATCGGCAGAACCCTTGCGCCGCCACTCGCCCGCATGCCAAATGAACTGCGCGAAGTTGCCGCCCTCGCTCACGAGATAAATCTTGCCGGACGAACCTTGCGCGGGCAGTTCGTCCACCACGGTGAATACTTCGCCCAGCTGTGCGATGGCAGCATCGATTGCCGATTCAACTTGGGCAGCGGTTTGGTAGCCCAAGTCATTGAACCACGCGGAAACTGCCGTGGGGCGATCGGCGAGGTCATGCCATGAGCCACTGAACTGCCCCAAAATGGCGGCTTTCAGCTCATCGGTGAGGTCATTCTGCGACAGGCCTTTGCCAGCATCCTGCCGCACAAACAGCAGCAGGAGCTTGCTGAGCAGATACAGCAAGCCCTGTTCGTCAAGTTTTCGTTTCATGGTGAAATTCCTTTCAGTGCGGTGTTGACCAGATCGTTGATTTGCGTGTTGGTGAGCGCCGGGCCGATGCCATCCAGCACCGGCAAATTGATGTGCGCGTGCATGTGTTGCAGCAGTTGATCCATGGCGTTGGGATGGGTGCTGCACGCGGGCAGATCGCTGGTGTCGGCAAGCGATTGCTCGAAGGCAACCGGCTCACTGATTGCGGTGCGACAGATGAACTGCTTGCCCTCAAAGTCGCCGAAGCACTCTAGCTGCACACGCAGCAAGCGGCATTGCGTGAGCCGCTGCCACAGCACAATGTGTACCTGCCCGGCGTGGATGAAGGCATCGCCTGAATCACCGGGCAAGATGAGTGGCGACATGATGACTTCGCCATCGCATGAAAAAAGCGCCACGCAAGACTTAATCTCGCGCAGGCGCTCTTTAGGTAGCGGGATGACGAGCCGCGCCATGCGGTGGTCACCGCGCACGCCGCCGGGGTGTTTCCGGGGTGAATCTCGCATGCGCAGGGTTATGGTTTTCATGCGCTATCTTCCTCCTCCGGAATGTCATCCTCGTCCGGCTCATCTTCCAATGTGGGGTTCTTGCCCCACACGGTGAGGATGGCCTGTTTGATGGTGTTGTCGAAGTCGGCAGTCTGCAATTGTTCGCGCCCCAACGGACTGTTGATGAACGCCGTGCGGTGTGCATCGCCGAGCTGAATATCTTCAACAAAGGTGCGCGTTGCAATGCTGACCGAATCTGCTGTTAAAAACTCAATGGACACTTGTGTGGTCAACTTCATGATAGCCTCCTATGCATTTGTTTCGTAGGTGACAGTCGCGCCAATGGTCACGTTGCCGCTGGGGATGTTCCAATAATTAAAATTGCTGCCGTTTACGGACTGAAAGAACATGGTTGACCCAAACACGCGCACCAAGTTGCCGCTGGGCGAGCTTGCGTTGGCAAATGAGCCCTCAATCGCAGCGAATGAGCCTACGACATTGCCGCCGGTGGTGGAAAACGGCAGTCCACCAATGCGAATTTGGTTGCCCCCGGTGGTCGGACCATTGCCCAGCGTCACCCGCAAGAACACAGTGACCATGCGCCCCGCACGCGCAAAACGGCTGCCCGCATTGGCGATGGTGACATTGCCCGCAGCGTTAGCGAGGGTGGGTGTCCATATGCCCGATTCGATGCCCAGCATGTCGCGGGTTTGTGCCACGGTGAGATCAATGGGCACTGCGGATGCGTTCGTGTTGTTGCCTTTGATGCGCATGGACGACATCGTGGCCAACATGGCATTGCTGACTTTGCGGTAGGCAGGACTTGCGCCCGCTGTGGTGCCGATGGATAACACCGTGTTGGTGTCGTCGGTGGTGGGTAGGCGCGAAGTCGTCAAGCGTCCGGCGTTGATGGCACTGGCGTTGTGATTATGCACCGCAGGTGCTGCGCCCAAGCTGGTGAGCGCAGCCGCTGCGGTGGTTGCATTCGTACCACCCCGTGCGATGGGCAGTGTGCCCGCGTTGATGGCACTGGCGTTGTGGTTGTGTACAGTAGGTGCTGCACCAAGATTGGTGAGTGCCGCCGCTGCGGTGCTGGCGTTCGTGCCACCACGTGCGATGGGCAACGTCCCCGCATTGATGTTGCTGGCATTGTGATTGTGCACAACGGGTGCAGCACCCAAGCTAGTGAGTGCCGCCACTGCGGTGCTGGCGTTCGTGCCACCGCGCGCGATGGGCAATGTGCCTGCGTTGATGTTGCTGGCGTTGTGATTGTGCACAGCAGGTGCTGCGCCCAAGCTGGTCAATGCCGCCGCTGCGGTGCTCGCATTTGTACCACCGCGTGCGATGGGTAGCAAACCCGATACAATATCTGCCGCCGGGTGACTGTGGTCGGTTTCCAGCACGCTGGTGACGCGTCCGCAAAGCGCGGCATTCCAGCGCGTGTCGGTGATGTTGGCCTGCGTGAGGTTCACCACGCCCGCGCCAACGTCCACATCGGCTAGGCACAGTTCCCAGGCGTCCGCATTGCGTTGCAGCGCGGGCGACTGCGGATTAGTAGCGGCGGTGCCGCGTTTCACCTGCGCGACGATTGAGCGCGCAAGCACATCCCAGCGCAGCACAATGCGGTCGATGCGGCGGCGTGTGCTG
Organism: Oscillospiraceae bacterium; assembly: GCA_009786735.1. Taxonomy (GTDB): domain Bacteria; phylum Bacillota; class Clostridia; order Oscillospirales; family Acutalibacteraceae; genus WRMQ01. Next base: position 24,817 of record WQRM01000002.1, read on the forward strand.
TCAGCGAGGGGCACTTGCAGCGCGAGATCGGCACTGTTGTGGTAGAAATAGCCGTTGATCCACGCGCGGCCAGGTCGGACGGTGATGCGTGTGCCGCTGGCCACGAGGACTTGCAGGCTGGTTGCGGGCTGCGGGAACACCCCGTTGCCCACGAATGAGGAAAAGTACGCCGCCCAATCTTCGGCCAAGTAGCGGCGGTCGCCGTCGATAGAATTGAAAAAGCCCGAGTGCTCCATGGTATACCTCACATGAATCGAATTTGGTCGGCGAGGGTGGGTTGGCTTTCGCCAAACGTGACCTCAAGCTGCGGCTGCGCGCTGTCCTGATAAATCTCCGTGACTTCCGTGATGCGGCTGTTAATTTTCACAGCCCAGCGACGGTCAAGGCAGGTCACGCGGTCACCGAGGTCAAAGTCGTGGCGGTAGCGCAAGTTCGCCGCCGGGTTAATGCGACTGGTGAAGGTGATATTTTCGGCGAACAGCTCCAACTGCTGTATGCCGCGCTGGATGAGCAACGCCCGGTACTGCTCCTCCGGCAGGACTTCGAGGTTGCCGGTGCTATCCCAGCGGCGTTGTGCAATGTCGTGTGCGTCGATGAACACTTCGGCACGGTCAAGCCCGGCGGCCTGCAATTCACCAGTTTCCACGACCGTGCGTGGCACATCGGGCAGGTCTTCGCCGCCGACAAAGGCCGTTGAGCGCAGCCGTTCCGTCGAGTGCGTGAACTGTTGTTCCAGCACATTGTCGAACTCCACGGCGAACACGGCGGGAGGGTTCACAGTCTGCCCGGCGGTCAAGTTTCTGCCATCATAAACATGAAAACTAAACTGCCGCGCACGCACATCCGCCGTGAGCGCAAAGCCCAATTTTGACGCTTGCCCCAGCCGTTGGAGCGCCAACAAAGCGTTGATATATGGCTCGCTTTGGTAATCAATGTTGCCGCGCTCGATGTTTACAGGTGCGATGCCAATGCCAGATATTCGCCGCAACGGATTGCGCGGTGCAGTCACGTTTTCACGCACAATGCGCTGCATGATGGCAGGCGTGGGTGCGGTAGTCATAATGGGCTCCAGCACCACTCGCTTGCCAATCCAGCAAGGCAAAAACCGCCCCTGCACTTCGATGAGTTCTTCACCCTGCAAGGTCTTGCGCAGGTGGATGTAGCGAACTTCGCCTGCGTCTTTCCCACGCGGGAGCATCACCAGCCGCCGCATTTGCAGCAATGCGATGTTATCCTGCGTAGCCGGGGCCAGCAGCTTGAACTCACCTGCCGCCCAATAGCGGCGAATCCACAGCAGCGACGTGATTTTTTCCACCACGCCTTGCAAGTTGAGGTCACTGTCGTAAATATACAGTTCCATGGCTACACCCCCAAGAATAAATTGTGATGCCGGATTTCCACGCTGAGCAGCGCGGCGTTTTCGTCGGCATCGCAGCGCAGGATATTATCGCCCACGGTCAGCTGCAAAAATGTGCTGTCGGGGTCGAGAAAACGAAAGGCATCGGTGGTGGCACCCGCACGGTGCAAGGTGATGCGTTTTTCACCAAAACCGGTGCGGATTTCCACGACATCGCCCGCCTGTAAGGGCATGTTTAGGCGCAAAAATTCGCCCGTGTGCACGTTGAGCACCGAAGGATTACGCAAGCTGCCCTGCGCACGCATGAGCACACGCATGCCGGTTTGCACGTCGCCGGCGTTGTGCACCGTGACCAGCAGGCGCGATTCGCGTTGCCCGATTTGCCAGCCCTGCGGCGACAATTCCAACGGAAATTCTAAGCCGCCCAGCCATGCCGCCACGTCTTGGCGCACCTCGGCATCGTCGCGCCAAAATGGATTGAGTGCCACCAGCTGTAGCGTAAATTGCAGCAGCGGCGGCTGACCGTTGAACACCGGCGCACGGTGCACATGGCAGGTAATGACGCGACGAAAGTCGCCGAGCTCGTATAGCAACGTGGCCGGTTCTTGCGGGTTGAGCACACTGTTCAATCGCCTGCGCAACAGGTGCGTGCGCTCTTTATCGCGGGTGTGGATGTGGCCAACAAGCTCAATATCCCGGCTTTCAATGCGGCTGGCAATGTAGGTCGCGCCGTCTTGCCCCATGCCGCTTAGGCTGTAGAGCTGGTTGCGCACGTCGCTGAGCCCCAGCACCGTTTTTGCCACGTCAACCTGAAATTCACTGGTCGCGCAAAAGACAATGCTTTCGCCCCGCGCGTTGGTGTAGGTCAAGCGTTCATGCCTCATAATGCACCCACCTCCCGCGCCAAAAGTTTGAAATTGAGCTCCGCTTCGCGCTGTTGTGTGGCGTAGCTGGTTTCGTTGGCGTAGATGTGTTGTACCACACTAAACCCGCTACCGGGCTGTGCAGGCATACCGGGCACGCCGGGCATAAGCAAACCTTGCGCAGCGGCATATAGCCCCTGCACATTCATGTTGTAAGGAATTGCACCGAGCGTATCTTGTAGCTGTTTAGCCATGTTGCCCGCCTGCCCGGCGAAGCCCTCGCCGATACCCTCGGCCAAACTTTTGCCAATGCCCATAAAGACGGTGCTGGGCGAGTTGATGCCGAAGAACCCACGCACACCGTCCACGATTCGCCGCCCCACGCCGCGCACGGCATCCACGGCGTTTTGCGCCATGCTTTGCACGCCGCCAATCAGGCCTTGAATCATCTGCACACCGGCTTGCATGAATTGCGGTACGGCACCAATTAAAGCCGCGATGATAGCGGCAATCAGCTGCGGCAGCGCGGCCACAATCTCCACGATGATAGTGGGCAAATCGGCGATGATGGCCGTCAGCAATTGCACGCCTGCCAAGACGATAAGCGGCACGCTGGCCAACAAGGCTTCAACAATGGCATGAACGAGTGTCGGCACCGCCTGAATGAGCACCGGAATAGCAGCAATCAGTCCATCGGCCAGCCCTAGCACCAGTTCGAGCGCCGCGCCAATGATGTGCGGCACTTGTTGCACCAACATGAGCACCAAATTGAGCACAACTTCCACCACAGCGGGCAGCAGCACCGGCACGGCGGCGGCCAGCCCCTGTGCAAGGCTTTGTATAAGTTGCAACGCGCCGCCCACGAGCATGGGCAGGGTGAGCATGATGCCATCCAGCAGCGTGAGCACGATATTTGGCGCGATATCCGCCACTGCCGTGATCAGCCCTTGAAAGACATTCAGCACACGCGGCAAGGCGTTGGCGATGCCCTGTACCAGTTCATTTGCGCCTGCGGAAATCTTGTCGCCCGCGTATTCACTACCGGCAAGCAGGGCCACAAAACCGTCCATCACGCCTGCAAAACCGGGCAAGAGTTCTGCGAAAATGGCGTTTTTCACGCCGCTGATGGCATGCCGCAAGGTGTTGAGGTTGTTGGTGAACGCCGCCGCGTTATGCAGCACATCATCGCCCAGCACGATGCCGAGGTCGTGGGCTTGTTGACGTAGCCCCGCAGTCGCTTCGGCGGTGGAATTGAGCAGCGGCATCAACTCTTTCGCGCTGCGCTGCCCAAAAATCTGCGCCGCCATGGCGGCTTTGTCGGCGCTATATTCCATGCCTTGAAATGCCGTAATGATGACGTGCAAGGCATCATCGGGCGACTTCATGCGCAGCAGGTCAAAGTCCAGGCCAAGCTGCCGAATGACTTCGCCCACCTCGCCGCCGTCATTTTCCACGTCGGCGAAGCTATCGCGCAGGGTGTTCATGCCATCAGCAAGCGAACCCACCGATGAGCCGTGCCGCGTGAGCACAAAATCCCATTCTTGCACGGCCTGTGCGCTAAGCCCCAGCTGCTGCGACATAGCGGTAACGGCGTTGCCTGCGTCGGCGGCGTTGATGGTGAGGTCGAACAGCTCTCGTGCCGCACGCTGCAATGTTTGCAGCCCCTGCTTTGCCATGTTCGCAATTCCGGCGACGACATCCACAACCAATTGAGCGGCGCTTTGCATGCCCTGCGCAATGCTTTGGGTAAGTGCCGCGCCCGCGCCAAACAGCACACCCGCCTGCCCGCCCAGCACGCTTGCGAAAATCGCTGCGATCTGGGGTGCTGCGTTTGCGACTGAACTCGTCCCTTGCAACGCGCCATCGGCCACGCGGTGGGACATGCTTTGCCCAGCGGCGATGAGTTGCCCACTTTGCCCTGCAACGCCTGTGGAAACCGCGTTGACCGCAGCCCGCGCGGCGGCATCACCAGCACGCGCCATGGAATCGACCATCGTGCGCTGGGTGTGCCGGGCTTCATCTTCAAAGCCCACGGCAATGCCTTCGGCCAAGTTTCTGCCGACACCGGCCATGACCGTGCTGGGCGAATTGATACCAAAGAACCCGCGCACTGCCCCCAAAATCCGCCCACCGATGTCGCGGATGGCATCAATGGCAGCCGTCGCCATGCCCAGCATGCCGTCAATCAGGCCGCGCAGTAAATCCGCGCCCGCCTGCACCAGCATGGGAACCAGTTCGATGATGCCGCGCACAATGCCGCCAATGATTTGCGGCAGGGCTTGCACGATACTGGCAATAATCTGCGGTGCGGCGGCCACCAGTGCCACGAACAACTCAATGCCCGCCGAGATAAGCATGGGGATGCTGCCCAGCAACGCATCAATGACACTATCGATGATGTCAGGAATGGCCGCCACGATAATCGGTATCGCCTCAATGATACCCCGCGCCAAGCCCATGACCAGCTGTAAGGCTGCGTCCACGAGCATGGGTAGGTTTTGGATGAGCGTTTGCACGATTTGCAGCACCACGTCCACGATAGCGGGTATGAGTGTGGGCAGTGATTCGCCCAGGCCTCGTGCGAGTGTCATGATGATTTGCAACGCACCGTCCAGCAGCACCGGCAGCGCGTCAAGTATGCCTTCCAGCACCGCCATCACAATCCCAAGTGCGGCTTCCAACAGTTGCGGGATGTTATTGACGATACCGTCCACCAGTGCGGTAATAAGTTCCGGCGCGATTTCAATCACCACGGCGGCGATGTCTTCGAACATGCCAAGGAGTTCGGGAATGGCGGCAGAAATACCCTCCACCAGTTCCTCCACGCCTGCGGTGATGGCTTCGCCTGCGTCTTCGCAGCCGCTGATTAGCCCAGTGAAACCGTCAAGAATACTCGCAAAGCCCGGCAGCAACTGTGCACCGATGCCGTGTTTTACGCCGTCAAAGGTGCGTTCCAAGGTGTCCATCGAATTGCTAAAACGTTGCGCCGCGTCAATCGCTTCATCGCCCATGACCATGCCCAGCTCGTGCGCACGCTGGCGCAGTTCGTCCGTGGCATCGGCGGTGGAATTGAGCAGCGGCATGAGCTCCAGCCCGCCGCGCTGGCCGAAGATTTGCAGGGAAAGCGCAGTTTTATCTGCGCCTTCTTCCATGTCCTGAAACGCCCGCACGATGGCATCCATCGCGTCTTCGGGCGACTTTGCGCGCACTTGGTCAAAGTCTAAGCCAAGCCGTGTGATGGCTTCGCCGACCTTGCCGCCGCCTGCTTCCACGCTGCCCATCGCGCCAGTGACGCGCCGCAGGCCATACTGGAAATTGTACAGCGAGGCCCCATTCTGGCTGAGCACATAATCCCATTCTTGCACCGCATCGCGCGACATGCCGAGCTTCAGTGAGTACTGCGCCACGGCATTACCCGCCTCAGCTGCTCCGGTGGCGAGGTCATACAGCAACGCACCGGCAGCCACAGCCGCACCGCCAATGGCGGCCATGGTGCCCGCGAGCGTTGCGCCCACGCTTTTCAATGTGTCGCCCAGGCCGTCAAACGTGCCGCTTGCATCACCAGCGACATCGCCCGCGTTGTCTACTTCATCGGCCAAGTTTTCCGAGCCATGGGCGGCGACATCCATGCCCTCGGCGGACTTGTGCAGCGCGGCTTCGAGCCGTTCACGCAGGGCATTGCCCAGCGCCTTGACGGTGTTTTCACCGCTGGCGGTATCTTTGGCGAACTGCACGATTGACCCGCCCATCGACTTTGCGCCGTCAACGACACCGGCGGCAGTGGAAACAATGCCGGTTTTCACGCTGTCAATGGACTGCGCCACATTGCCTTTGAGCAGGTCGCCAAGTTCTTCGAATGTGGCATTGGCGCGGTCAGTTGACTTATCTGCCTGCTCGGTTTTGTCCTGCATGAGGTCGAGGGCTTTGTTCGTGGCCCCCAGCTCTTTTTCAAGGCCAATCAACTCAGCCTGTGCCTTGTTGAGCTTGATTTGCCACTGCGCTGCCTGCGAGCTGTTTTCGCCCCACGTTTCTGTGGCGTGGGCAAGCGCCTGTTCCATCAGCGCGATGGCACTTTTCTTGCCGTCCACCTGTTTGGTGAGCACTTGGCTGCGCGCCGTGTAGGCCTCCATGCTCTTGTCGTTGACATCAAACTGCGCGGCCACCAGTTTCATTTCGCTGCCCAGCACCCGCAACGACTGGTCAATCTCACGCAGCCCGGACTTAAATTCTTTCTGCCCTTCCAGCGCTATTTTAAGCCAAAGTTACTCATGGCTATCACCCCCTGACGTTAGCGCGTCACTTTATCCACCCACCTTGTGAGCACACCCTCCATCGCCGCCACAGCCCGCTTGCGACTGCGATTGCGCGTGGGTCGCAAAAATGGACGAGGCGGCCGGTTTTGATCCGACCGCCCATGCTCGATGATGTTCGCCAGTTTCGCGTTGACTTGCCCATCCGGGCGGTCTTCGCGAAAGCCCACCTTCACGTCAAAATCTCCATTGTGGTCAACCTTCACGGGTGACACACCGAGGCTACCCACGAGGTCGCCGGTGGCGCGGTCATCGGGCACCAGCACGCTATCCAGCCGCCCCGCCATGACCTCGCGCACGACTTCGCCCGCAGCCTCCAGAGCTTCCTCAGCGGTATCGTCAAAGCCGGTTTCTAGGCTGTTCAGCTGCGCCAAAAAGCCGTGCGGGAACTGGATTTCTGCGCCCATGTCACTCCTCCACAAAGAACAGTCGGTTGATGTCATCGTGCCGGTCAAGCAGTGGCTGCGCCTGCCCG
>WQRM01000003.1 GCA_009786735.1 Oscillospiraceae bacterium
TGTAGGGGCGGCAATCTGCCGCCCGTGATGCTTGATGTCGCGCAGAAAATCCCGGGCGGCTGATAGCCGCCCCTACACGCGCACCTGCGGTGAGCTGTGTCGCTTCGCTGCGCACGCCGAAAGCAGGGTGAAAAATCACGGGCTTATTCCAGCCCATTTTGCTGGTTCTCTATCCTCGAAAGCCGCTCAATGAGGCTGTCGAGGGTCGCCTCGTCCGCCTTGAGCCGCTCGTTGAGCTCCTTGGATTTCGTGATGGCTTTGTCCAGCTCCTGCGTGCGCTCGCGCTGGATCATAATCGGCACCACCACCGCCAAAAACGTGATGATAAAGCCGAACATCACCATCATCGTGTTCATTTCGGTTTGCAGCACGGCATATTCCTCGCGCACAATCCCGCGGATTTCGTGCTCCAGCAGCGTGCTATCTTGCATGTGGATGATGGGTCGCTCGTCGGTGATGTGGCGCGTGGTCTGCACCATGCGAAAGCTAAACAGCGCCGCGCACAGCGAAATCAGCGTTGCGCCCAGCACAACAAACAGATAGGTTTTCTTGCGTCTCATGAACTCTCCCCTTTCGCCGTATTGGGTGAGTTCATGTTATGCGCTTACGCTTGCTTGCATGCCCACAGCGCAACGCTGCGCGGACGCAAACTCGCCGCCAAGGCATCGCGGTTGAGCGGCGCCCACTCGCTTGCGGGGATGAGAATATCACGCGCCAGCAGGTTGTCGCCCATGCGGAATGGCAGGCGTTCGTCTTGCGCGAGGTATGTGTCCAAGTCCGGCGCAATGCCTGCGATTTCTTCGTCCGACTTGTTGAACAGGCACAGCGCGCAGCTACCGTCCGCGAGGGGCTTGAGCAGCAAGTCCAGCCCCGGCTGCGGCGTGAAGCGTGAGGCCTGCAGCAGCAGCGCATCTTGGTTGAGGGCGATGAGCGCCGGGTTCGTCACCAACTGCACGACTTCGGGCAAGATATTTCTTGCATCAAGACCCAGCACCAGCGGCGCGCTCATCATGCACCACAGCGCGAAATGGCTGAGGTTTTCGTCATGCGAAAAATCGCCGATGCCCACTTCAAGCATGTCCAGGTCGTTGTATGCTCCCGGCTGTTGATGCCACCACAGGTCGGCGGCGGCTTCGTAGTTGCGCAGCACGGCTTCCCAGCTTGCCGAGATATCACCACACACCCGCCATGAGCCACCGAACTCCCCTGCCCACAACCATGGCTGCGTGCGCCCATGCTCGCAGATGGAAAAGCAGATGGGGCGCTCGGGCTTGGCGGCTTGGTTCAGCGCCTGCCCCATTTTGGTGTAGCGCAAGATGGTGTCGTCGCGCTGCCCACGGATGGGGTTGGTGAGTAGTAGCGTGTTTTCGCCCTGTTGCAGCGTGATATTCGCCGTCACGCGGGCGGGTGAAAACCACCCGCTCGTGGGCGGAAACCACACCTGCGTAGCTTCACCGTTTGCGGCGAGCAACACGAACTTGCGGTGCGGGTCGCGGCGTTTTTCATAGCCCACCGCCACCTGATACTCCCCTGCTTTGGGCACGTTCACCGTGAAGCGCGCCGCCGCTCGCGGGCACTCTAGTCCTGTGATGACACCGTTCTGCAGCACGGCTGGTGCGGTGAGCTCAGCGTCCGCCGCATCGATACGCAGTTCTGCCGCAGAGCCATCAAATGGCGTGAGCCCGATGTACAGAATCGGCGGCGTGGTATCGGCGAAGTTCTGCTGTTCAAAGTGCGGGTCGGTGGGCAAGTCCACCACATGGCAGTAGTCGTATTTGAGATACTCCACGCCCCAGTGCGCGAAAGTTCGCGCGTCAAGCGCTTCGTGACCATAGCTGCCGGGCATGTCCTCGCAGGTGAACGCCCCGCAGGAACTATACAGTCCCACGTTGAAGCCCATGGCGTTGAGTTTGTCCACCAGACCCTCGCGGCTGGGGAAGCGCCCGATGTCAAACGCGAGCTGCCCATTGGTGTCGCGCTGGCTGGCCTGCCAGCAGTCGTCCAAGTTGAGGTAGCGATAGCCGGCAGCCAACAGCCCGCTGGCCTTCATGCTGCGGGCAACGTCCATGATGAGGTCTTCGCTGATGTTCTGGTGAAACTGATTCCACGTTGACCAGCCCATCATCGGCGGCAATTTGCGCATGCGTGTCTCCTTTAGCAGGGCGGATTTTCATTGTCTTGCCCCCAAACAGGGCTTGCGTTGAAGGTGTCGGCATACAAAATCTTGCCCTCAAGCACGTTCTGCAAATGCTGGCCGTACTCACTTTTGCCGTACTTTTCCGCCGAAACGCGCAGCTGTTGCTCGCTGATCCAGCCGGTTTTGTAGGCGATTTCTTCGGGCGCAGAGATTTTGATGCCCTGCAGCGTTTCGATAGTGCGCACAAAGCTCGACGCGCGCGACAAATTGGCGATGGTGCCGGTGTCCAGCCAAGCATAGCCGCGGCCCATCACGCGCACTTGTAGGTCACCAGCGCGCAGATACTTGCGATTGATGTCGGTGATTTCGAGCTCGCCGCGCTTGCTGGGCTTGAGCTTTTTCGCAAACTCCACCACGCGATTATCGTAGAAATACAGCCCCGTCACAGCGTAGTTCGACTTGGGCTTGGCGGGTTTTTCTTCAATGGAGAGCACCTTGTTGTCTGCGCCGAATTCCACCACGCCGAACTGCGCGGCGTTCTCCACGCTGTAGCCAAAAATCGTAGCACCCTGCTCACGCTTAGCGGCATCGCGCAGCATCGTGCCCAGCCCGCCGCCATAGAAAATGTTGTCGCCCAGCACCATGGCCACGCTGTCGCTGCCAATGAACTGCTCGCCGATGATGAACGCCTGCGCCAGACCGTCGGGGCTGGGCTGCACGGCATAGCTCAGCTGCAAGCCGAACTGCCCGCCATCGCCCAGCAGTTGCTCGAACTTCGGCGTGTCATCGGGCGTGGAAATGATCAAAATCTCACGAATGCCCGCCAGCATCAGCGTGCTCAGCGGGTAGTAGATCATGGGTTTGTCGTACACGGGCAACAGTTGCTTGGATGTGACCATCGTCAGCGGATAAAGCCGTGTGCCGCTGCCGCCTGCGAGGATGATACCTTTCATAACTAGCTCCTTTCGCACCTTTTTTGAAAAAAAGGTGCCCAAAAAACTTTAGTCGCGCTGCGCGCGGGGAGAATATTTGATGTGGGTGTGATAGCGACGAAGCCCCGCCGCAGGTGGTGCAGGTGGCGTTAGGCGCGTGAGATTTCTCCAACATTGATGTGCCAGTTCACGCCAAAGCGATCGGTCACGCCGCCGCAAAGGTCAGCCCAAAATTGCGGTGCAAGCGGCTCGGTCACCGTGCCGCCATCCGCGAGGGTGTTGAACAACGCCGTCACTTCATCAGCGGTGGGAAGAAACACGGTGAAGGTGTGGTTGATGCTGGCTGGCGCGCTGTCGCAGCCGTCGGTGAGGGCAACGGTGCAGCCGAAAATCTCCACTTCCGAGTGCCCCACGAAGTTCGGCGCAACGTCTTGCACGTAATGCACCGCCTTGACCTGCGCGCCCACGGCATGCTTGTAATACGCGATGACTTCATCGCAGTTGCCCGCAAAGTGAATGGTTGGGATGAGCATAATCTACCCCTTTCTCAATATATCCAAACTGTGGTGTGTGATGCCTACCATGTCGGGTCGTTCGCAAACGGCGAAGTGATATTGCAGATACAGCGCGAATTGGTCGTCGCTCATTTCCTCCAGAGCTTCATGCATGTGCACACTGAACAAGTCTGTGGCGACGTAGTGCAGCCGCTGCACGGGGTAGTGCGCCATCAAGGCGTCGATGTCCTCGCGGCGCACCAGCTCGAAGATGTCCTCCGGCTCTGAGTGCGTGGCAAAGGTCGTTGGGTCAATTTTTCCGCGGCGGATATAATCGCCCACGTCAAGACCTTTGCGTGCAAAGCCACGGTATATTATGCTCGCGTCACTTATGCAATAAGCAACAAACACCACACCGCCGGGTTTGGTCACGCGTAGGGCTTCTTGCAGCGCCGCGTGCTTGTCCTCTGCGGTGTATAGGTGATACATCGGTCCCAGCAACAGGGTGATGTCGTAGCCCGCGCTGGCAAACGCCGATAAATCCAGTGCATTGCCCTGCGTCACGGTGATGTTCTGCTGCGGCGTAATGTGCTGCTTGAAGATTTCGATGTTGTGCGCAACCAGCTCTACTGCATCCACCGCATAGCCCATGTCCGCAATCGCACGGCTGTAGCGTCCACTGCCTGCGCCGATTTCCAGCACTCGCGCACCGGGCGTGAGGTGCTTGTTGATGTAGCGCATGGTGGTGAGGAACTCCACTTGACCATACCTTCTACCCAGCCGCCCTTCTTCGTCATATGCGCTGTAAAAGTCCACGACCGTTTCTGCCGGATTCGTCGAATATGTACCCATGCCCATCTCCTTCTCGCTCAATTCACCATGTCCGTGATAAACATCAGGCTCGCGGCGTCCGCCAGTTTGAACCCGCAGGCCTCATAAAACGCCAGCTTTTCGTCGTTCGCGCCCAGCACAATGCGCAGATAGTCCCGGTAATGCTCACGCATGCGCGCGACCAATTGCCGCCCAATGCCCTGCCCTTGATACTCCGGTCGCACCAGCAGATAGTGCACATAGGCGTTCATCACGCCATCGTCCATGCTGGCGATCATGCCCACTAGGTGGTCGCCGTCCCATGCCGAAAACACGCTGCCGAAGTTCTTCAGCGCGGCGGCGAGTGGTTGCGGGTGCTCACCGCTGGACCACTGCACGGAAAGGAAAAGCTCCTGCAGCGCTTGCGGCGTGAATTGTTTTGTGGTTTGGTAAGTAATCATGCAAATAATTATACCACGAAGTGCTAAATCTGTCAACGCCCACATATGATGAGAAAAACAAACCATTTCATCTATGGAGGGGTCGCCTGTGAAAGGAATCGTTGAGGAACGCTGCGTGGAACTGGGGAGCTACATCGTGGAGAACCAGGCCACCGTGCGTGCCGCCGCCGCAAAATTCGGCATATCCAAATCCACCGTACATATGGACGTTAGCGAACGTCTGCGCAGCATCCGCCCGCAGCTTTATTCCCAAGTGCGCCAAGTGCTGGACACCAACAAAAGCCAGCGCCACATCCGCGGCGGGCTTGCCACGCGGGAGAAATACCGCATGGAAGAAGAGTGATCTGCACAAGAAAAATCCCCCACTACAAAGTGGGGGCGTTTTTTATGCGTTCACGGTTTCTTCTTGCTGCGCGCGTTGCTCGGCAAGCTCTGCGCGGATTTCCTCTTCGTCACGCTTGCTGAAGGGATACCAAAACTGCATGGTGAGGAAGTTGAGCAAAAACGCAATCGCCGGCACCAGTGTTGCCACGATATACAACCGCCCAACCACCGGCACTGGCTGCACCGGCGCGCCCTCCACATAGCCGATGGCATCCAGCAGCGCCGAGCTGCCCACACCGGCTGCGGTGTGCCCCAGCTTGCGCGTGGCGAAAAACATTGCATAGCACGTGCCTTCTTCGCGCTTTTTGCTCATGAGCTCTTGTTTGTCCAGCACGTCCGTCAGCAGCGCCCACAGCTGCATGTTCAAAAACGTGATGCCAATGCCGCTGACAAAGCACATGCCGATGAACACCCATGGATTTGTGGTGCGCAACGCCAACAGCACGAAGTTCGCGGCTGCCGCAAGCGCCAAACCCCAGGCACACAGCTGCTTTTTGCCAAAGCGACGCACCATCTTTTGCAACACGGGCAGCAGCAACACCGTGGGCGCGTGCGTGGCGATGGTCACGAAGGTAAGCAGCTGCGGGTTGCCGAAGTAGTTGAGGAACAAAAAGCCGTGCACCGCCTGCGTGAACATCGTTGCGCCCATGATGAGCATCGATGCCATGCAAATGGCCATAAACGAGCGGTTTTTCACCAGCACGCGCAGCGTGTGGCGGATGTCGTGCGTTTGCTCTTTGGGCGGCGGCGGCACATGTTCGCGCGTCATGCCAAACGCCACGTTGTGAATCACCACGCTGAGCACCGCAAACACCACCACCGCGATGAAGAAGTTGCGATAGTCCAGCACCTGCACTTCTTCGCCTTGATACATCATCGTGCCAAACACGAACATCGGTAGTATCACCGATGCAGGCAGGTTGCCCAAGCCTGCGCCCAGGGAGCGAAACGTGGAAAGTTTCGAGCGTTCGTCACCGTCCATGGTGATCACCGATGCCATGGAGCCCAGCGGGATGTTGATGGCGGTGAAGATGATTTCATACAACACGTGCGTGATGTACGCATAAATCAGATATTGCAGCGGCGAAAGCCCCGGCACTCGCGTGAACAACAAAACGCCCGCAAGCGCAAAGGGGATGGAAAAGTTGCGCAGATAGGGGCGAAACTTGCCATGCTTGCCCGGCCGCCGGCGGTCAATGAGCGTGCCCAGCAGCGGGTCATTGATGCCGTCCCAGATGCGCAAAAAGCCGAAAAACCACGTCAGCTGCCGCGCGGGAATGCGCAGCACGTTCATGTAGAATTGCTGCAAAAAGGTGTTGATAAGCCCCAAAAATAGTTGTCCGCCGGTGTCGCCCAATGCGTAGCCAATCTTTTCGCTCAGTGGTAGCTGATGGGTAGTTTGTTCCATCTTGCGCCTCCTTAAATTCATGGGGACAAAGTGTCTATGTCCATTTTACACTGTTTTTGCCCTGCCGTCAAGAAAAAAATGACCGCCCAAGCACTATTTCCATAAATATATAATATAGTGATAGGGAACTTACATCGGGAAAGGAAGATGACCCATGGACAATTTGACCATTGAGCAATACAAACAAGAAATGCTGCGCCAGGCCAGCCGCGCACGCGCATTCGACCCACCGGCGGCCGTGCCGCTGGAGGACACCAACAACCGCGAGCCTGACTTGCCGCCTGTCGTACATATGCCGGTCAACGAAACCATGGAAGATAACTACGCTGATTCTGATCCTTTTTTCGACACCACCATCGTGGCGGAAGACATCGTGCCGCTTGCCGAGGCTGACTGCGACAACCCTTTCGCAGCGTCCGAGCCGCAAGCCGCGCCCATGCTTGATGTGCAAACCGAGCCCTTTGTGCCAACGCCCGCTCCCCCGCCCCGCGCAGGCACCGACGCGAGCATCATCAGCGACGAAGAATGGTTTGGCACATGCACCACACCGCCCGCCGCCATCTTTGCCGACGAGCCCGAGGAACTCTTCCCGCAGGAACTTGACGAAGCCGAGCACTTCCCGCCCTGCGACCCACTGCTTGACGCAGACGAAAGCACCACCGAGTATTACGAAATGCCTTCGCCCGTGTTTTCGTCCCTGGCTGAATTTAAAGCCAGCAACCCCGCGCACGGCGAAATCCTTGTGCATGTGACCGACCACGGCAACCCTGCCGCCGGCGCACGCGTGCAAATCACCAAGCAAATTGGCGGCAAAAACTATCGCTTCTATGACGGCTATGTCGGTCGTAGCGGCAGCGTGGGACCCATCAACCTGCCCACGCCGCGCAAGGATATGGCCTACCACGAAACCACCATTCCCTATGCCCTGTATGACATCACCGTTACCCACGCGCGCGAACGCCAGCAGTTGCACAACGTGCCCATGTTTGCCGACACCACAGGCGAACAAGTGGTGCGCATGGAAAACGACATCCCCATCGACGAAGCCGTGTATGTGAAGTAGCCACCTGCGGTGCGCCTGCGGCGAGCAAGCCGCTTCGCTGTGCTTTATCCCAGCCGCATAAAAATCCCCGCGACACCGCACAAAAAGGAGGAAACCATGGGTTTTGGTTTACCGGTTATCCCGCTTGAGATTACCGTGCACCTCGGCGCGCCCCGTGCCAACGCGCGACGTGTGACCGTGCCGTTTATCGATTACATCAAAAATGTGAGGTGTATAAAAAACCGAATGAAAATTGCATAGGCCAACCTCTCATGACAATAAGCATGTCATGGGGTGATGAGATGCAACAACAGCCAATTGTTTTGCCAAAAGCACTGCAAGCCGAGATGATGAAATTCTTCTTTGAAGCCGCCGTGCGCCGCGCCAAACAAGAGCAACTTGAAACGCGCCTATCAGAGAAAAAAGATAGGGGCGATGACTGATGGACACAGGGATTTATGGCAGGGTATCCACCGACGAGCAAGCCAAAGAGGGCTACTCTATCCGTGGACAAGAGCAAAAGCTCAAAGACTATGCCCGCATCAAGGACTGGCAGATTTACGACGTCTACATTGACGAGGGCATCAGTGGCAAAAATATCACCGAGCGTCCCGCCATTAATCGCCTAATGGATGATGTGAAAGCCGGACGCGTGAAAAATGTGCTGGTGTTCAAGATTGACCGCCTCACCCGCAGCACAAGCGATCTGATTTACTTGGTGGACTTGTTCAACGAGCACGGTTGCGCGTTCAACTCGCTGATGGAAAGCATCGACACGCACACGGCATCGGGGCGCATGTTCCTGAAGATCATCGGCATTTTCGCGGAGTTCGAGCGCGAAAACATCGCCGAACGCATTGTGCTGGGGCGCGAGCGCAAAGTCAAAGAGGGGCTGACGCTGTGCTCTTACATCGCGAGCTATGGCTACGACCGCCCCACGGGACAAAAAATCCAAACTATCAATGAGCAAGAAGCGCAGATTGTTCGTGAAATTTTCGACTTGTACGCCAACCAAGGTGTAGCCATCACCGAAATTGCCCGCAGACTCAATCTGCGCAGTGTGCCCACCAAACACGACAGCAAATGGACAACAAACGGCGTGCGAAACGTGCTGAAAAACCACAACTACATGGGGCATGTGCGCCACCACTACCAAGACGAACAACGCGCGTACACCGTGGAGGGGCAGCATGAGCAAATCATCTCACCAGCGCTGTTCGACAAAGCACAGCATCGCCTAACCAAGAACCCGCGCATCTCGCCACGCAGACAGCCCAAGGAGGAGAACTACTTCGCGGGATTTTTGGTGTGTGCTCAATGTGGCAGCAAGCTGCATCCGCACAACTTATATCGAACGCTCAAGGATGGCTCGAAGCAGTTCCTTGGTAATTACGGCTGCGGCAACACGGTCGTTGGCGCGTGCAACGCAAGCGAGATGAGTGCAAGAAAGCTTGAGCACGCATTTCAAGCATACATAGCAGAAATCGCAGATTTCGAGGAAGATAATACTATCCATCTGTATGAACAGGAGCAAGAAAAAAAAGAACAGCAAGCCGTGATTGCAACTTATCAAGAAAAATTGCGCCAAGTCGAAGCCAAGGGGCGCGAGGCTTTGGATCTCTATGTGAACAATATCTTTAGCGTTGACGAATACCGCAGGGTGAAAAGAAGACTTGACGATGACAGGCAAAGCATAAATTCAGAGCTAGAACGGTTGCAAGTGGACGTAGAGAAAATTGCACAAAACAAACTGGAAATCGCAAAAAACTTCAAAGACAATTGGGCAGGACTTTCTAACACGGAAAAGCGCATGTTTCTCATGCAGTTCGTTGAAAAAATCGTGGTGGAAAATGAGAAGATTGGCACAGGCTTTCATGACAAGAAGGTCAGGGTGTTTGGTGTGGTATTTAAGGAGTAGCTTTGATTGGGTTCACGGATGAATCCATACTTTATTATGTGTTTTTCGCTAGACTCGTAAAACCGCCATTTTACGAGTCCAAAAAAGAGCCTAAAAAGGCCTAAAAGGCCTAAAATAGGCATAAAAGGGCGGAAATCGAAAAAACGCTCTGAAACCCTTATATATAGCCATTTCTAAGCCCTAGAAGCTGTTTTTATATGAATGTGTGATGACTCGTAAAATGGTCATTTTACGAGTCTGTTGATTTTGGGTGTGATTTTTTAAAAATTTTTTTAATTTTACCGGGCATGGAAACTGACCATATGCGCCCAGGCTGCCGAAATAAAGTTGCCTCAAAAATGTAAATACCCACCTAATCACGCATGAAAAAAGAGAGATCATGTTCTGACCCCTCTTGCCGTTATGCAGCTTGGAACTCCCTCACTCTTCTATAGAACGTGTTGGGTTTCATGCCCAGCAGCTCCATGGCCTTTGTCGCAGTGATGTGTTTGGCCGCCCACTGCGCGTAAACCGTGCCGAAATCCGCGCTTTCGATTTTCCTGCGCCCTGTGTACTTCCCCTGCGCCTTAGCCACCGCAATGCCCTCAGCTTGGCGAGAAAGTATGCTCTCGCGCTCCAAGGTCGCGACCGCGCCGAACACGGTGAGCATAAATTTTCCCGTTGGCGTGGTCGTGTCGATGCACTCTTTCTTTGAAACGAAGTCAACGCCTTTTGCGGTGAGCCGTTCCACCAAGTCCAGTAGGTCGCGCGTGTTGCGTGCAAAACGGCTAATATCACTCACGATCACCGCATCGCCCTCGCGGACAAATTCAAGCAATTCTTGCAACTGCGGACGGTCGGCGTTTTTCCCGCTGGCGATGTCGATGAAAACACGCTCGACACCCAATTCCTGCATAAGCACCTCTTGGCGAGCCGTATTTTGCCCCGCACTGCTGATTCTCACATAACCTATTTTCATGCTGTGCCCTCCACTTCCGCGATGATTTCGTTGATGATGGCGAGTTTTTGCTTGGTTTCGTCAAAATGCAGTTCGTGCCCGCGCTTACTAGCCTTTAGCATGTAGTCGGTGGCGTGTTGGGCGAGCCGAAACGTGTAGTAGTCGTGCAAGTCGAGTAGTGGCCCCATTTTTGTTATGTTCATGGCGTTTTCCTTTCCCTGTTTATCTAGTTATATTATAATATACTGGTACCAGTATCGCAAGATGGAATATTGCACAAACTTTAAAGTCAATTATTGTGCAACATTCCTACTGGTACCATGGTGTGTATTGTGTTATAATGTTATAGAGGTGATATTTAGAATGGGTAAAACGTCAAACGCAGCAAAAGACAAGTGGAACGCGGCGGCATATGAAGATATTCGCTTGCGGGTACGGCGTGGAATGAAAAGTGAAATTCAATCCGCAGCGACTGCGCGGGGCGAGAGCTTGAACGGCTTCATCAACCGAGCCATTGCGGAAACGATGGAGCGGGAAAACGCAGCGCAAGAGGAATAGTATTGCATTAGGGTTGTGTTTCGCGCTGCAATATGTCAAAACACGAAAAGGGAGTCTATTGACATGCAATAGACCCCTCTTTATTTTGTTGCATTAGGGTATACCACAAAATCCCACACCTGTACAGGTGCTTTTCTATTTGACGCTTACGTCATAGCCATAAGATAATGTGTAACTGCCTAGCGTATAGCCCTCTTTAACTTTTTTCTCGCATGCTAGGGTAATTCGCTCGATAATATTTTCACGCTCAAATTCTGCGAAAATGCCGATGATTTTCAAAAACATTCTGCCTGACGCTGTTTTGGTGTCAATGCTCTCCATCAAGGAATTAAACGCACAGTTATGTTTTTGGAATAAGTCTGATAAGTCAATCAAGTCCCTTGTGTTTCTCGTTAACCTGTCTATTTTATAGACTAAGACATTATGAACACGCCCCGCCTCAATGTCTGCGATTAGCTCATTCATGGCGGGACGGTCTGTGATATTTTTGCCACTGATACCCTCATCAGCGTAAACTTTATAATATGTCCAATCTTTAATCTGTATATAACTTTTTAGCTTCTCGATTTGCGCCCGAATCGAGTAGCCCTCTTTGGCTTGTTCTTCGGTACTCACACGGACATAAATTGCTGTATTCAATCTTGCTCCTGCCTTTCATCAAGCAGGACTTTTTTATTTCTTTCCTCTTTTGCTTTTCGCAAAATTGATGTTTTCATGAAAAACTGCAAGATATTTTTCTGCATTTCAGCAGATAAAATAATAGGCGTTTTGGCCTCGTTTTCTATCATAATTTCAACCCCCTTTTGGTCATGCTTATGGGGCTTTGGGCGAGGTTATGCAAGCACGCAAAAATGGACAAAACCCTTGATATATAAGGGTTTGTCCTCACTCGCCATTTGAATTTTTCGATTGTACTAAGCGGTTCAAAACCCCCGAAAGACAACACTTTTGTATCTCGGACATGCTCATTATTTTTTAACACTTCATCAACAAGTCGGTCAATGTACGCCGGTGCTCTTTCTTGTTGATTTTTGCTAAGCAAATCCAGCGAATAATTTTCTTCAAAATATTTTGGTGCATTGCAACGCACGGCTTCATCTATAGTAGCATACAGATCTTTAGCTTCCTTCCGAAGTCGTATATGCTTAAGTGCTTCAGATAATGATGTAATACTTCTTTTGTCATCTTTCAATAAGTCATTTACATAGCCATTAATTAAGCCTTGTGTCAACTGATGCAGCTTGCCTTCGGAAAGTCGAGCATATTCGAGCTTCCAAAAAACATTCTTATAATTGGTAAGCGAGCCAATGTGTACGTTTTTCACCAAAAACATTAAGAAGTCAGCAATAAAATCACTGTCAAAACGCCACGCAATATGCATTAACGATTCTAATGCTAAATTAAATGACCAATGAATTATCACGTTGCGCTTGCCAAGTTTCATTTTATCTTGCAAAATGTTTTTTATAATGCTTTCTAATTCAGAAAATTTCTCATCAGAAAATTGATAACCCAAAAAACGCAACAATAACATGTAGGATTTTTCACGATTATGTGCAAGAGGAATTAACGATACTGCGCACATAAGTTCCTCTGCGTCGTTTGCAGTGATTGCATTTGCGCCACCATAACCAAAATAATTTCCAAACAATTTTTCTAGCGCTTTTTCATCTTGCCGAAGCAATAAACAAACCAACAAGCTTTTATACATGGATGGTATAGTGCGATGTACACCGCAATATGCGCTAAGCACACTCGCCAAATGCTCTAATGTAACTAATATTTGAGTTAAGGAACCGTGCTGCACTGATATGAGAAATATTTTAGCCGCTTGTTTCGCAACCATTTCGTAGCCAATGCCATATGTAGTTGAATACGGATTTCTTGTAAGCTTATCGGTGTAGATTTTGCAACTTTTTCGGGAAATTTCTAATGCCAATCTATCCAGTGCAGGATAATGAAAAACGTCTGATTCTTTATCAAGTGCTTTTTGCCACTGGTTACTACTCTTCCACGTTCCAGCCATTCTGTCCATTTCATAATCCATGTTTCGCAAGTCAAGCAATATATCACTTCGTAGCCAAGCCGGAGTATTAATTTCCGTCGCCTTAGAGTGTGCTTTTTCGAGAAAATTTATACATTCTTGAAGGTTTCCAATCCAATAGGCCGCAATAGCATCTATTCGCAATATAACAAGATGAGCAACTTCATCATGATGCATCTTAATAACTTCGCCTTTAAGCTTTTCAAAAAAACCTGCGGGCAATGCAATCTTACCAATCAGCGCGAAAAAAAACTGAGCGCACAATTCGTCAAACACAGGATAATTATCTGGTTCTTTTTCACGGTACTCTTCTTTGATTTCGTAATAGTCATCGTTGCGAGGAATGAAAAAATCTGTAAAAACTCTAACAGTTCGCTTGAAGCCTTTTATAGAATTTTTCCCCAAGTTATATAAGCTAATTGCTTGGGCACTTGTTGTTGAATCTTCAGGCAGTGATTTGCTAATTGATTCAACCTTGGAAATAAAATCGCTTTCATTCGGTTTTTCAACTTCTCCTATATGAATGAGTCGCCCCTTACTATACTCATTGTATATATCAATAAAATCATATAGCAAAGAACGCATGGCCTCTTTAGCTAAGTCACTAAAGTTTGGAACAACTTTATACTTAACCATATATTTTTCGTTTTTCCTCAAAGATTTTTGCAATTCGGTTTCGGTTGTACTATTCTCATTGCAAAAAATATAAAGAGAAGGCTTGTTGTATTGCCGTGCATGGTTATGTTCGTCCCATACAGGTTCCGATACGCCGTCAGAATTGTTTATGAGAAAAATACAAACATCGCTATCTTGGAGTTTGTTCAAATAGCTAGATTTAAGGTTTTGAGAGCTCGCGGGTGCGCTATCAAAATTATATACATTTACCATCCCGCTTTCTTCGAGCAACACTTCAAGTGATTTGCGCACAATAGCATAACGTCCATCGCATTTCGAGCTAATAAAAACCTTTATTTTGTTGCCAGCGCACCAACTAGATTGCATTTTTTCACCTGTAAAAACCTTTCGTTTAACTATGTCGTATGCTCAAATTCCTGTGTTATGGCGTTGGTTGTAATCTCTGTAAATTTTCAAAATCAACCTTCAAGGATAAGGCATCTCTCAATCGTTGATCATTAATGGTAAATTTTTTATTATTCAGATAAGACAAAGTCGTATACGACTTATCTTCCCAATATTTAATGAATGTAGCGATAATCGGATAAGATTTAACAGCAACGTCGCGAACATCCCCATTTAGTGCTGTATTGGGCACATAAACACTATTCTTTAACTTTTGAAACCCCATTATTGACCGTATAGATCCTGCTACCAAATCAGTCTGTAATTTTATGTTTAAAGCCCCATATGCGCCAAGCATCATTCCCGGTTTATTATGTATTAGCATAAGCTCAGATAAGATTTCTAGTTTTTGTTCTGTAGTGCGGTCTCGTTTCATTTTGAAGTCCGTTGACTTGAGCGTGTTCTTTAATGCGTGATAATAAAAGTCTTCGGGCGTAAAAACACACTCATCGACACCTGTTAAATGCATAAAATTTGGTCTGCGAAAACTCGTTTCGTAAAAGCAAATTCTGCCATCTTCTTCGGTAACGAAAAGAATGTTTTTTCCCATTAGATTATTTTCATATAGTTTTGCACACTTCCGAATAATTGGTACCGCTTTTTCCGTCGTCATCTTTACTTCCGAGAATTTTGGTTGAATTTTCATGCGCTAAAGAGCCTTTCAATTTAAAAGGGAAGCGCAAGACCCGCAGGCCAAGACACTTCCCTTTATGGTTGATTTTTGGCTGTCCGCCAGCCCACTGGCAACCGAAGTCCAGCAAGTCTTTCAGGTTTTTGGCTGCCTGCCAGCCCACTAGCACCCGAAGTCTAGCAAGTCGTCGGATTTTTAAGGTGTCAACCCACCCAGAGCAAGATTTGCACCTTCCTCTCAACTATATTATATGCTATTTTTTTCTCTTTGTCAATAAAAATTTTCTCAAAAACCAAAATTTCCAAATAAAGGCTTTTCTTGCATCTCATTCGCCGCGCAAGTGCGGTGAAATGCTCACGTTTTTGCATTTACTTGTGACAATTTCCCAAAGCCCATGATATAAATTGAAGTACAGCGAGGACAACCTACCTAGCGAACTATGCCCAAGCACTTCCCACAGAATAAAATTTTTGCTTGAAATTAACACGGGCATGCGGTATAATAGCCTTATAGATAGGGCGTTTCGAGCTATTCGGTGTTTTGTACACGTCACAAATGTCGCCAGCAGTGAAGTTTACCCAACTTGGCCAGAACAGGCCCTTCGTGCCAACATCTTGGCCATTGTGAGCTTTGCGCTCAACCGCGTGTACACGGAATTTTACCGTGCGCAAAACCTGCCGTTCGACATCACCAACTCCACCCAGTTTGACCAAGCTTATATTCATGGTCGAGTGATTTTCGACAGCATCAGCCGCCTGGTGGACGAACACTTCAATGACTACATTCGTCGCCGCGGACACGTTGAGCCCATGTTCGCGCAATATTGCTCCGGGCGCAGCGTCACCTGCCGTGGCATGAGCCAGTGGGGCAGCTTTGACCTTGCCCGCCAAGGCTTCAGCTATATGCGCATTTTGCAGCACTACTATGGCAACAACATCGAGATCGTCTACAACGCCCCGCAAGGTCGCGTGCTGCCCAGCTATCCCGGGCGGCTGATGCGGCGCGGCAGCAGCGGCGAGCCCGTGCGCACCATCCAAATGATGCTCGCGCGCATCTCGCGCAATTTCCCGGCAATCCCCCGCCCCGAGGTGAACACCGGCGTGTTTGATGCTCGCACCGAGCAAGCCGTACGCGTGTTCCAGCGCACCTTCAACCTCGCGCAAGACGGCATTGTCGGTCCGCTCACTTGGAATCGCATGCGGCAAATCTTCAACGGTGTCAAGCGCCTGAACGAACTGAACAGCGAAGGGCTCACCGCCGAAGAGATCCAGATGCTCTATTCGCCGGTGCTGCGCTGGGGCGACCGCGGCTTTGACGTGCGTGCGGTGCAACTGTATCTGCGGTTCTACAGTCTGTTTTATCCCGCCATCCCCAACTTGCTCGCCGACGGCATTTTTGGCCCCATCACCGACGGCGCGGTGCGGGCATTCCAGCAGCAGTTTGGGCTAACGGTAGACGGCATTGTTGGTCGCCAAACCTACAATGCCATGGTGAATCAATATCCCGCGCACTACAACCGTTTGTCTGCCGAGCAACGCCGTGGGATATATCCCGGTCGCGCATTTTCGCAAGGTGACAGCGGCGCGAAAGTCCGCGAGCTGCAGCAACTGCTCAACGCCGTAGCACCCTACGTGCCCGCCATGGACATCGTGGCCGTGGACGGCAACTACGGTGCGCGCACCACCGAGGCCGTGCGTGCGTTCCAATATTACGCACAGCTGCCCCTAAGCGGCGACGTGGGCATCATCACTTGGAATGCCGTGCTGGACGCCTATCTGCACCGCAACGAGATGACCGACAACCCCGCCACGGTGCGTTTTGCGGCGTTAGACTAACATGAAAAACCGCCCTCATTCGGGGGCGGTTGAGTTATGTGTTAGATTGCCGATTACCATTACCCGTTCACGCGCCTTGCTTAAGACGTGTTTTTCAAACCATGCAGAACTCCGCAAAGGCAAAATTTGCTGCTCTCCAAACATTACGTTTTGTTGTACAGCAACCAATTCAGGTTTATCACTGCTGTTATCATAAAAAATCGTTTCGTCCGCCGCACACATCACATCATACATCAAGTTCATGGCGCGTGCATAGCGCGACAGAATTTTGTCCACCGGCACGTCATGTCCGCCTTGCGCCACGCGACTTTGCACGCGCGCGATGTTAATTTGCGGGTCATCGGTTGTCACATAAACAACATGGACTTTATAGCCCAGCCACTTCGCCTTGCGGATAAATTCCAGCTTTTCGTGTGTCGATAACACTGTTTCAAATGCAAACGACTTCCCCAGCGCTAATCGAATTTCACGCTGCGTCTCGGCTTCTTGCATCGCTTTGATATAGGCTTGCACATCGTTTTTCTCATGCTCAACAACATAGTTGTCTGGACAGATAAAATCTTGCGGGCAATGTCCCATCGCAAGCGCGTTTTTCACAATCGTGGACTTGCCGGAGCCATTTGGTCCAGCAAACACAACCATGATTTTATCACTCACGCTGCTTCCTCCGAATACTTTTGGGCATATTCTAGCGCAGCCTTCTTTGCAGACTCACGCGCCAGTTTGTCAAGCGTTTCCTTCACTTCGGCGTAGGGGTACACGATGATTTCCATGTTGCGCAGTTCTTCCATGCTCGCACCGCCTTTCTTCATTTCATAGTATAGCACAATCTCGCCGAAAAGTCAACCACGGCAATTTTTTCAAAAAAAGCTTGACATTTTCGCTCGCGTGTGCTATACTGGTTAGTAATCAAATAGCCAACCAAACCAACGAGGCAGAGGTAAAGGCAGCAAATGCGCAATCCAGAGAGTCCGGGGTAGCTGAGAACCGGGCAGAGATGCAGGCTGTTAAATGGACTGCTGAGGGCGCCGTGCAAAGCGGCGACGTCACACCCGCGTGAGTGGTGAGCAGTATGTTAGTACTGTATCAAAGTGCACGGGCAACCGTGAATCCAAGGTGGCACCGCGGAATAAGTTTATTTCGTC
This sequence comes from Oscillospiraceae bacterium, assembly GCA_009786735.1. Classification (GTDB taxonomy): domain Bacteria; phylum Bacillota; class Clostridia; order Oscillospirales; family Acutalibacteraceae; genus WRMQ01. The sequence continues at coordinate 17,817 of WQRM01000003.1, forward strand.
CTTGATGAAGCCGTGAGGCTTTGTCGAGGATTTTTTTGTATTTTTAGGAGGGATTCGCATGATTAGACCAACTCTGGCGCAGGCGAAAGCCGCCGCGCAGCACCACAGCATCGTGCCCATCGCGCTGGAGATTTTCAGCGACACCAAAACGCCCATGGAAATTCTGCGGCAAATGCGCCGCCAAAGCGATGACTGGTTCATCCTCGAAAGCGTAAACGGCGGCGACAGCTGGGGACGCTACACCTTTTTGGGCTATAAGCCCGTGCAGCAGTTGTGCAATGGCGGCATCGAAGACGTTCGCGTCTTGCTGAAAAAATACCACAGCGCACGGGTGAAAGACTTGCCGCCCTTCACCGGTGGCTTCGTTGGCTACTTTGCCTACGATTTCGTCCAGCAGCTCATTCCCGGGCTGCAGCTGCACGCCAAAAACGATGAAGACTTCGCCGACTTCCACCTGATGCGCATCGACAAAGTGGTGGCCTTTGACCACTTCAAGCAAAAGATTTATCTCATCGTTAACGTGCCTGCGCAGGACATTGAAAGCAGCTACATCGCGGGCGTGGAGACGCTCAAAGACATGGAGCGCGCCCTGATGGTGCAGGCAGATAATACCAACGAGCAAAGCCACTGCGGCGAGTTCACCGCGCTGCACAGCAAAGCGCAATTCCATGCAATGATTGAGAAAGTGCAGCACCACATCAAGGAAGGCGATATTTTTCAGGCGGTCGTCTCCAACCGATTCACCGCGCCGTTCAGCGGCTCGCTGCTCAACACCTACCGCTTGCTGCGCACCATCAACCCGTCGCCCTACATGTGCCACATGCGCTTGGGCGGTTTGGAGATCGCCTGCGCCTCGCCGGAGACCCTCGTGTCGCTGCAAGAAGGCAAACTCAGCTCCTTCCCACTAGCGGGCACCTGCAAACGTGGTGCCACGCCGGAAGAAGATGCCGCGCTCATCGATGCGCTGCTCTCCAACGAGAAAGAGCTCGCTGAGCACGACATGCTCGTGGATCTTGCCCGCAACGACCTCGGTCGCGTGGCACAGTTTGGCAGCGTGCAGGTGCAGGACTACCGCGCCGTCAAGAAATTTTCGCACGTCAGCCACATTTCGTCGCACGTGGTGGGCAAGCTCAAACCCGATTGCGACCCCATTGATGTTCTCGCAGCCACGCTGCCCGCTGGCACGCTCAGCGGCGCGCCAAAGAAACGCGCCTGCGAAATCATCGACGACTGCGAGGGGCACAAGCGCGGTGCCTACGGCGGCGCACTGGGTTACATCGACTTCACCGGCAACATGGACATGTGCATCGGCATCCGCATGGCCGTGCTCAAGGACGGCAAGGTGCATGTGCAGGCCGGCGCAGGCGTGGTGGCGCAAAGCACGCCCGACGCCGAATACGCCGAGGTGCAGAACAAAGCCTTTGCGATGATGCTGGCACTGCAAGGCGCACAAAATTTGTAGGAATCACCAGCCCTGCGCACTAGATAAACATCCCGGACAGCGCTGGGGCGCTATCCCTACACGAAAGGAAATCCCATGATTCTCATCATCGACAACTACGACAGCTTCACCTATAATCTATACCAACTGGTGGGGCAACTGCGCAGCGATGTCACCGTGGCCTACAACGACCACATCACCTGCGACGACATTGCCGCCATGCAGCCCAGCCACATCATCCTCTCCCCCGGGCCGGGCAGGCCCGCCAACGCCGGCGTGTGCAAAGACGTCATCGCGCGCTTTGCCGGGGAGATCCCGCTGCTGGGCATTTGCCTGGGCCACCAAGCCATCTGCGAGGTATATGGCGCAACGGTGGGCTACGCGAAAACGCTCATGCACGGCAAAGCCTGTGGGCTGCACATCGCCAACGGCAACCCGATTTTCCGCGGACTCCCTCCCCTGCTGCAGGCCGGGCGCTATCACTCCCTTGCTGCCGAGCGCGGCACGTTGCCCGATGACCTGCTGGTCATCGCCGAAACCGACGACGGCGAAGTCATGGGCGTGAAGCACCATAGCCACGCGCTGTTTGGGCTGCAGTTCCACCCGGAGTCCATCCTCACACCGCAAGGCAGCAAGATTGTGGAGAATTTTTTGCAGGTTTAGTCCGCGCCTGCGGGCGCAAAGTTTTCGCTACTTTTTTTTGCAAAAACCACCTGCGGTGGGGCTTCGTCGCTTCGCTGTGCTCTATCACAACCCCATAAAAAATCCCCGCGCGCGCAGCGCGACTAAAGTTTTTTTGGTTCTTTTTTTTCAAAAAAAGAACAGAAAAGGAGCTACCCATGATTCACCAAGCCATATATGACATTCTGGCCAAGCGTGATTTGTCGCTTGACCAAACCACCGCCGTGATGCAGCAAATGATGACCGGCGAGGCGACCCCGGCGCAGATGGGCGCATTTTTGGCGGCCATGCGCCTGAAGGGCGAAACGATTGACGAAATCACCGCGTGTGCGCGTGTGCTGCGCGAAAAATGCGTGAAGCTCACGCCGAAAACCGACGTGCTGGACATCGTGGGCACCGGTGGCGATGAGTTGTTCACGTTCAACATCAGCACGGTTGCGGCGTTCGTGGTTGCGGCAGGCGGCGTGCCCGTGGCTAAGCACGGCAACCGCAGTGTGAGCAGCAAATGCGGCAGCGCAGACGTGCTGGAGGCACTGGGCGCGAACATCATGATTCCCGCCGAGGCAAGCCAGCGCGTGCTGGACGAAACCGGCATGTGCTTCATGATGGCGCAAGTGTATCACAGCGCGATGAAGCATGTTGCGCCCGTGCGGCGCGAGCTCGGCGTGCGCACGATGTTCAACATTCTCGGTCCGCTTGCAAACCCTGCAGGTGCCACGTTGCAGCTGCTTGGCGTGTATGACGAAAACCTCGTGGAGCCTCTCGCTAACGTGCTGCTGAACCTCGGCGTGAAGCGCGCGATGGTCGTGCACGGACACGATGGCTTGGACGAAATCACGCTGACGGGCACATCAACGATCTGCGAAGTGGCGGACGGTCAGCTCAACAGTTATTTCATCACGCCCGAGCAATTCGGTCTGCAGCGCTGCACAATTGAAGACCTCGTTGGCGGTGATCCTGCTGAAAACGCCGCCATCGCACAGGCGATTTTGTCGGGCGAACCCGGTCCGCGCCGCGACATCGTGGTGCTCAACGCCGCGTGCTGCCTGTATATGGGGCACAACGACATCACCATGCGCGAGTGCGTGCGGCTGGCACAGCACATGATTGACAGCGGCAAAGCCCTGGATACACTCAACGCGTTTGTGAGGGCAACCAATGAATATACTTGACCGCATCGTGGAATCCACCAAACTGCGTGTTGCGCACGACAAGGCATCGACCTTTACGCCGACAAGTAAAACACCTTTACAGCCCTTTGCGTTCGAGCACGCTTTGCGCGGTGAGAACCTGCACTTCATCTGCGAAGTCAAGCGTGCGTCGCCCAGCAAAGGCATCATCGCGCACGAGTTCCCCCACGTGCAGATTGCGCAGGAGTACGAAGCCGCAGGCGCAGCGGCCATTTCGGTGCTCACCGAGCCGGAGTTCTTCCACGGCAGCGATGCCTATCTGCAGGAAATCCGCGCCGCTGTGCACACGCCGTTGCTGCGCAAAGACTTCACCATTGATGCCTTTCAGATTGAGCAAGCTGCCATGCTGGGCGCAGATGCCGTGCTGCTGATTTGCGCGATATTGAGCGAACCGCAACTAGGCGACTTCATCAAACGGGCGGACAACCTTGGGCTCTCTTGCTTAGTGGAGGCACACGACGAGGATGAGCTGCACACAGCGTTGCGTGCAGGCGCGCGCGTGGTGGGCGTGAACAACCGCAACCTCAAGACTTTCGACGTTGACCTGCACAACAGCATTCGCTTGCGCAAGCTCGCGCCGCCCGAGGCGATTTTCGTGGCCGAAAGCGGCATTCGCACCGCCCACGATGTGCGCCTGCTGCGCGAACACGGCATCCACGCGGCGCTGGTTGGCGAAACACTCATGCGCGCGCCGTGCAAAAAAGCAGCATTGGAGGCTCTGCGTGAAGGTTAAGATTTGCGGGCTCACCCGCCCCGAAGACATCGCTGCCGTCAACGCCTGCCTGCCGGACTACATCGGCTTTGTGTTTGCGCCAAGCCGCCGCAGGGTCACGGTTGAACAGGCACGGCAGCTCAAGCAAGCACTTGACCCGCGCATTCAATCGGTGGGCGTGTTTGTGGATGCCGGGCTCGACGACATCGCGCCGGCGAGTGCGTTTCTCGATTTGATTCAGCTGCATGGCAGCGAAAGCGATGATTTTGTGCGACAAGTAAAACGCCTTTACAGCTTGCCGGTGATCAAAGCGCTCCCTGTCGGGTCGGCTGGTGCGCCGCCCGCAGATTTTTACTTGTTCGACGGTCCGCAACCCGGCAGCGGACAACGCTTTGACTGGAGCATGCTGTCGAGCTATACCACACCTTATTTCCTCGCAGGCGGGCTGTCTGCCCATAACATCGCGCTTGCGGCAACGTGCAAGCCCTATTGCCTTGACGTGAGCAGCGGCGTGGAGACCAACGGGATGAAAGATCACGAAAAAATTTTGCAATTTGTATCAACAGTGAGGAGGCTACCATGACCCCAGGAAGATTTGGCGATTTCGGCGGGCAATATGTGCCCGAAACGCTCATGGCGGTGTTGCACGAGCTCATCGCGGCCTACGAGCAGGCCAAGCAAGACCCGCAATTTCAAGCCGACTACGCCGCGCTGCTGCGCGACTACGCCGGGCGACCGTCGCTGCTATATTACGCGGAAAACCTCACAAAGCAGCTCGGCGGCGCAAAAATCTATCTCAAGCGCGAAGACTTGAACCACACCGGCTCGCACAAAATCAACAACGTGCTCGGGCAGGCGTTGCTGGCCAAACGCATGGGCAAAACCCGCCTGATTGCCGAAACCGGCGCGGGGCAGCATGGCGTGGCAACCGCAACCGCCGCCACGTTGCTGGGCATGGAATGTGAAATCTTCATGGGTCGTGAAGACACCCAGCGGCAAGCGCTCAATGTGTATCGCATGCGGCTGCTGGGCGCGCAGGTGCACGAAGTCACCAGCGGCACGATGACGCTCAAAGATGCCGTGAACGAAACCATGCGCGAGTGGACACGCCGCATGGACGACACGCACTATCTCATCGGCTCGGTGATGGGGCCGCACCCGTTCCCCACGATGGTGCGCGATTTTCAAGCGATTGTGGGGCGTGAAATCAAGCAGCAAATTTTGGCGGAAATCGGTCGCCTGCCTGATGCGATCGTCGCCTGCATTGGTGGCGGCAGCAACGCCATCGGCGCGTTTTATGACTTCATTGGTGATGAGTCGGTGCGGCTCATTGGCTGCGAAGCCGCCGGGCATGGCATCCCCAGCGGTCAGCATGCCGCCACGATGTCCACCGGCACGCTGGGCGTGTTCCATGGCATGAAAAGCCTGTTTTGCCAAGACGAACACGGGCAGATTGCACCGGTGCACTCGATTTCGGCGGGCTTAGACTACCCCGGCGTGGGACCCGAGCACGCGCAGTTGTTCGCCACCGGACGCAGCGAATGCGTTGCCGTGACTGACGAAGAAGCCGTGCATGCATTCGAGACGCTGTCACGCGTGGAGGGCATCATCCCGGCGATTGAATCGTCGCACGCGGTGGCGCATGTGCTCAAGCTCGCCAAAGAACTGTCGCCCGAGCAGGTGATTGTGTGCAATCTTTCGGGGCGGGGCGACAAAGACGTGGCTGCGATTGCTAGATATAAGGGGGAAAATCTTCATGACGGTTAAATCTCGCGCCGCTGACCATGCAATCCACAATACGATAATCGGGTTAAAGGGGGAAAAGATAGATGAAGCGAATCGCTGATGCATTCAACGGCAAAAAGGCGTTCATTGCCTACCTCATGGCGGGCGATCCGAACCTTGCAAAGTCCGCCGAGTACATCCTGGCCGCGCAAGAAGGCGGCGCAAATTTAATCGAAATCGGCATCCCATTTTCCGACCCCGTGGCAGAAGGTCCTGTGATAGAATCCGCCGCCGCGCGCGCACTTGCACAGGGCACACAGCTCAAAGACGTGCTCGCCATGGTCGCCTCCATCCAAGACCGCGTGCACATTCCCCTGCTGTTGATGACCTACTGCAACCCGGTGTTTGTGTTTGGCTACGCGAAATTTTTCGCCCGCTGCGCCGAGGCTGGCGTGTGCGGGGTCATCATCCCCGACCTGCCCTTTGAGGAGCAGGCCGAAGCACAAGTGCATGCCCGCGCACACGGCGTGGAGATGGTCACGCTCATCGCACCGACCTCACAGGAGCGCGTGGCGAAAATCGCCGCCGAAGCCGAGGGCTTCATCTACCTCGTGTCGTCGCTTGGTGTCACGGGTGTGCGCAGCGAAATCACCACCGACCTCGCCGCCATCGTCGCAGACATCAAACGTCACACCAGCACGCCCGTCGCCGTGGGCTTCGGCATTTCCACGCCCGAGCAAGCCGCGCTCTACGCCCAAGTCACCGACGGCGTGATCGTCGGCAGTGCCATCGTGCAGCTCATTGCGCAACACGGCGAACACGCCGCCACGCACGTGCGCGAGTATATCGCTGGGATGCGGGCTGCCATGTAGAGCGCGGGCGCGCACCTAAAAACCCACCCCCAGTGTGACAGGGAGTGGGTTTTGCTATTTTGTTAATCGGTCACCGCCGAAGGCGGGCTAAAGTTCTTTTGGTTACTTTTCTTTCAAGAAAAGTAACACACTTCTCATGTCACTCGCAGAAGCGCTCAAGATTGTTGCGGCCAATGCGCAGCGCCGTCATGGGGTCTTCCATTCCCTCAAACTCGATGGAGACGTAACCTTCATAGCCCGCGCGGCTGAAGTTGCCCAGGCACTGACGAATGGGCACGTTGCCGTGACCAATAACCGCGCCGCGCAGGAAGTTGCCGCCACGGCTGTTGAACCAGCCTTCGCCGGGATGATCAACGGTGCCGGGCTTGATGTGGAAATCCTTGGCGTGCACGTGCTTGGTCATGGCTGCCACGTTGCCGCAGGCGATTGCGGGGTCTTCGTCGGCGCAGCAAAAGTTGCCCATGTCCGCGAGCACACCGAAGTTGGGGTGATTCACCTCGCCCACCAGCTGTGCCACACGCACGCTGTCTTGGCAGAAGTAGCCGTGGTTCTCCACCATCGTGGCGATGCCCTTGCCGGCGGCGTATTCCGTCACCTCGCGGCAACCACGCGCGAGAATCGGCAGCGCCTGCGCCCAGCTGTTGTGGCTGTTCTCGGGCTCATCAAAGCCACGGGTGGCATCGTGACGCATGAGCTTCACGCCCAGCACCTCGGCGATGTCCACCATGTCTTTCAGGCGGGCGATTTCCGCGTCCACGCTGTCGGCCTGCAGGAAATCCGCGCCGATGGTGTAGCAGATGATGGGCAGCCCCACGCGGGCGCTTTCTTCGGCGAGTGCCTGTGCGGTTTCGCGGTCGGGGCAATCCATGTCGGTGTACTCAATGGCCTCGAAGTCGAGCTCTTTGGCCAGAGAAATAAGTTCTGTGGGTTCTTTGTTGAGCTTCGCAAAGCTATAGCTGCTCACGCCGAGTTTCATGTTAATCATCTCCTTTATCTTGGTGGTCACTAACCACTATTCACTAATCACTATCCACTACTCCTGTTGGTCAACCGCAACCACTTTGCGAAACAGCGCCATGTGCGACGACGAAATGCGTTTGTCCACGTGCATCGAGCCAAAAAACCAGCGCTTGAAGGTGCACTTGGCCAGCATTTCATCAAAAAAGTTGTGCAGTCCGGTGGACTCCACGCTTTCGTGCTGCTGCTTTTTCAGCTGCAAAAACGCCTTGATGCGAATCGGCGGCTCGTGGGTGATGACGTAGTCCACGTGGCCGTTGGTGGTTTGCAAGTTGGCCGCCGCGTTCTCCATTTCCTCATAGCTGGGCGTTTCGCGCGCCATGCGGATGTCATCCTGCGTGCGATAGTCATCGTCCGGGCAAACGCCGCCGCCGATGGTTAGGTACGTGCTGCCCTCAATGGTGAACAGCTCGCCACGCATCAGGTGATAGAGGTTGCCGCTGATTTGCCGCGCGCGACCGCCGTTCCAGTTCACCACGGGGTATTGTTCCAGCAGATCAAAGTTTTCGTGCACGCCATCCACAAAAGCGATGTTGAATTTTTGCTTACCCAGCTTTTTCAGCGTAGCCTGCTCGGTCTTGCTGCCGTCCCAAACAAAGCCGAAATCGCCGCACACCAAGAGAGTATCGCCCTTCTTCAGGCGGCGCATTTCGCTGGACTTGAGGCGCTCGGCATCGCCGTGCATGTCGCCGGTGACATAAACCATGATTTCTCGCTCCTTGCCATTGACTTTTTTCATGCAAATGTAGTATAATAGATATTATACTATATCTTGGGGTGTGTGTAAATGGGTAAACGCAAATTTGCGAAAAAAATTTTTGCCGCGTGCGTGGCGGCGGCGCTGTGCGCGGGCTTAGCCATGCCCGCAAGCGCGGTGTTCAACAACCTGCTGCGCGACGTAACCGGGCTCACCGGGCGGTCGGAAATCTTTCTGCTGGTGAGCTTGGATGACGGCAGTGTGATCTTCAGCCAAAACGAGCACACGCGCACCGCTCCCGCCTCGCTGACGAAATTCATCACCGCAGCCGTGGCGCTCGAGCAGCTCGACGACATCACCGAGCCGGTCACCGTGCACGCCGAAGACCTCGCACCCGTGCGCGGCACTGCCCACAGCGACCTGCGTGATGGCGAGCAAGTGAGCGCCGAGCACCTCATCGCTGCCATGCTGCTGCACAACGCCAGCGATGCCGCGCAGGCTCTGGCAGCGCACATCGCGGGCAGCGCAGAGGACTTCGTGCCGCTGATGAACGACTTCGCAGCGCGCGCGGGTGCAGAGAACACGAACTTCGCCAACGTCCACGGTCTGGACGAAGACGGACACTATACCACCGCCCATGACCTCGCGCTGATGGTGCGCCATGCCCTGCGGCGTGACTTCCCCGGCAGCGCCGTGCTTGAGCGCATCAGCGGCAGCCTGCGCCACACCGTCCCCGAAAGCAACCTGCGTGGACCGCGCCATCTGGTGAACTTCAACCACATCACCAACCGCTATCGCCCGCACTACTTCATGCCGCAAGCCTTCGCAGGCAAAACCGGGCACACTGCCGCCGCCGGACGTTGTGTCCTCGTCACCGCGCAGCAGGCGGGCTTTCGCTACCTTGCCGTGGTGCTGCAAGGGCAGGATGCCGCGCTCACCCCCGGCGGACCGGTGCGCAACACCGCCAAAACCGACGCCCGCGTGCTCATCAATTGGGCGTTCGCGAACATCCGCATGCAGCAGGTTGCCGAAACCGACCGCGCCGTGGCGGAAATCCCCGTGGAGCTCGCGCGCGGCACCGACCACGTGCAGCTGATGCCCGCGCAGGCAGTCTTTGCCTTTGTGCCGCAGGGCGTGCATGCAGGCAATGTGCTCATTGAGCCCATCGCCGACACCATGCCGCAAAGCCTCACCGCGCCCGTGCAAGCGGGGCAGCAAGTGGGGCAGGCGCGCGTGCTCTTCGCCGGCGTGGAGTTCGCGCGTGTTGACCTGGTTGCGGCAGAATACGTCGCGCTTTCCGGCACGCAATACGCCGTGCAGGTGGCGCGCAGGGTGGCAGGCTCGCTGTTGTTTCAGGTCATCGTGGGCTTGATTGTGCTGGCGGCAATCGGCTTGGTCATCCTCGTGCTGCTTCAGCGGCGCAAAAAGAGCCGCAAAAAGCAACTGCACGTGCTGCCAAAAGTCGGCACGCGGTAAGAAAAACGCGTCTCGCCCGCAATTTAACCACTTTCGCCCCTTCCGCATATAATGGCATGAAACATAGCCATGGAAGGAGTTTTGACGATGATGGATATCCCAGGCGGCAGCTCGTGCTGCTGCGCCAGTTCCTGCTGCGCTAGTTCCACCCCCTGCAACAGCCCTTGCACCAGTTCCTGCCATAGTGCCTGCAGCAGCCGCTGC
>WQRM01000004.1 GCA_009786735.1 Oscillospiraceae bacterium
CGCCGCGCACCGCCTTGCGCATCGCCGAGCTGTACAAACAAGCCGGTCTGCCTGACGGCGTGCTCAACGTCATCACCTGTGGGCGCAACGAAGTGACCACGCTGCTCAACCACCCGCAAATCAAGGGTGTAACCTTCGTGGGCAGCACTACCGTGGGCAAGATTGTCTATTCCACGGCAGCCGCGGCAGGCAAACGTGTGCAAGCGCTGTGCGAAGCCAAAAATCACGCATTGGTGCTGGAAGACGCGCAAATCAACCGCAGCGCAGCGGGAATTGTCAACGCGGCATTTGGCTGCGCGGGCGAACGCTGCATGGCGCTGCCCGTGGTGGTTGCGCAAGAGTCCATCGCCGATGAACTGGTGGCGGCAATTCTTGAGCAGCTGCGGACGAAGAAAATCGGCCCTGGCTATGACAAAACCAGCCACATGGGTCCGGTGTACTCCCCCGCCCACCGCGACTATGTGAACCAGCGCATTCAAGCTGCAATTGATGAAGGCGCGCAACTCGTCCTCGACGGTCGCAACCCCAGCGTGCCCGGCTACGAAAACGGCTTCTACGTTGGTCCAACCGTTTTTGACCACGTGCAGCCCGGCATGGAAGTGGGCGAAAGCGAAATCTTTGGGCCGGTTTTGTGCATCAAGCGCGTGAAAGATTTCGAGGAAGGGCTTGCCATCATGAACGCCAGCCCCTTCGCCAACGGCAGCGTGATTTTCACGCAAAGCGGCTACTACGCTCGCCAGTTTGCGGCGCGCACGCACGGCGGCATGGTCGGCGTGAACGTGGGTATCCCCGTGCCGGTGGGCTACTTCCCCTTCTCCGGGCACAAAGACAGCTTTTTCGGCGACCTGCACTGCCTGGGACGCGATGCCTTCCGCTTTTTCACCGAAAGCCGCGTGATCACCACCACTTGGTTTGACGAAACCGAGGGCAAAAAGAAAAGCACCTCCACGTGGGATGGCACGATATAATATCTGAATTTGGCTTTGGTCTCGCCGTGTTGGTTCTGGTTGTTTGGTTTTTACGTGTAAGATGAGCAATTTGCAACTTTTGCATGGCAAAAATGTTAACTTTCGTTGCGCAAATGCTTGACAAGCTCGTCTAAGTTTGGTATAATAGCCCTAGGCAATTGATTGCCAGACATTTTAGGAGGGATTTTTCAATGAAAAAACTACTTAGCATCATCCTTGCATGTGCACTGTTGGCTGTTCCGTTTGCGATTACCACAATGGCGGCTGCCGACTCTTGCTGCGCCTATGACAACGACGCAATCGTTTGCGACGCTGAATGCTGCGACGAATGTGAAGTCGATGTTCTCCCAACCCCACCAACACCAACCAGATGCAACTGCGAAAATGATTCCCCGCGCTGCCAAGATTGCTTCAGCTCTTGGCAACGTTTTGTGAACACCATTATGCCCTATCTCACCGACCTGCGCAACATCGCCACCCGTGTGACCCCCATCATCGCCATGGTTGTGGCCATCATCAACTTGGTGCGCATGTTCACCTAAGCTGGGCGAAGTCGCATTCACCCGCTAACACACAAGCCCCGCACTGGGGTCGCCGCGCGATGCAAACCGCACGCCCGTGCAACACCAGGCGATGGCAAAAGTCATTCGATTCCGCTGGGTCGAGCAGCTGCAACAGCTGTTGTTCGACCTTAGCGGGATTTTTTGTGTCCGTGAGTCCCAGCAAATTCGTGATGCGGATGCAATGTGTGTCCACCACAATGGCAGGCAGACCGAACACATCGCCGCGGATGAGGTTCGCCGTTTTGCGCCCCACGCCCGGCAGCGCGGTGAGTTCGTCCATGCCCTGCGGCACATTGCCACCGTGCAGCGTGCACAGCTGCCCCGCCATGGCAACCAAGTCCCGCGCTTTGGCACGATAAAACCCACACGAGTGCACCAGTTGCTCCACGTGCAGCACATCGGCGGCAGCCATGGCCTGCGGTGTGGGATAGCTCTGCAGCAGCGCGGGCATCACGAGGTTAACCCGCGCGTCGGTGCACTGCGCAGCCAAGCGCACCGCCACCAGCAGGTGGAATGGGTCGGTATATTCCAGCGAGCACAACGAATCTGGGTATTCGGTTTTCAGTAAGTCTACGATTCGGCTTGCTTTATCGCGCATAATGCCCTCTCTGCCAGCGCTTCATAGCGCACTTTTTTGTCGCGTATGCGTTGGGGCAATGGCGGCAACAGCCCAAAATTCGCGCCCATGGGCTGGAAATTCGTCACGCTTTCGTCGCTGATATAGCGCGACAGTGCGCCGAGCATGGTCTCGGGTGGCAGCAGCAATGGCGGCTGATTTCGCATCACACGCGCAACATTTAAGCCCGCCAACAAGCCCGATGCCGCCGATTCCATATAACCTTCCACGCCGGTGATTTGCCCGGCAAAGTATAGCCCCGGATGCGACTTCACTTGAAAATCCTGCCCCAAGATGCGCGGCGAATCGATAAACGTGTTGCGGTGCATCACGCCAAAGCGGCAAAACTCGGCGTTGCGCAGCGCGGGGATCATGCCGAACACGCGCCGTTGCTCGCCGAACTTTAGGTTCGTTTGGCAGCCCACGAGGTTGAGCATCGTGCCCGCGGCGTTCTCGCGGCGCAGCTGCAGCACTGCCCACGGACGATGCCCGGTGCGCGGGTCACGCAGACCGACTGGCTTCAGTGGACCAAAGCGCATGGTGTCATCTCCCCTGCCCGCGAGCACCTCGATGGGCATGCAGCCCTCGTACACATCAAAAGCGTGGGTGTGCGCGCGCTCGGCGGTGCGCATGGCAGCGGCAAACGCCTCGTATTCCTCGCGGTTCATCGGGCAGTTGAGGTAGTCGTCCGCGCCGCCGCGGTCATAGCGGCTTTGCGCAAAGGCGTGGTTCATGTCCACACTTTCGGCAGTGACGATGGGTGCTGCGGCATCGTAAAACTGCAAGCCCGCACCAAATTTTTGCTGAATATCAGCGGCCAAGGCATCGCTCGCCAGTGGGCCAGCACTGATAATTACTGTGCCGTTTTCGGGTATCTCCGTCACCTCTTCGCGCACCAGTGTGATGAGCGGCTCTGCTGCAATGCGGCGCGTGATTTCGGCGGAAAACAGCGCGCGATCAACCGCAAGTGCACCGCCCGCAGGCACGCGACATTGCTGCGCCACCTCAACGCAAAGCGAGCCCAACGCCGACATTTCGGCCTTGAGCAGCCCCGCCGCCGCGCCCACGCGCTCGGCCTTGAGAGAGTTTGAGCACACCAGTTCGGCGAGGTTCTCGCTTTCGTGCGCGGGGGAAAACCGCTGCGGCTTCATCTCAAACAGCGTCACGGGGAAGCCCGCGCGAGCAATCGCCCAGGCGGCTTCAACGCCAGCCAGACCGCCCCCTACCACCTGCGGTGGGGCTCCGTCGCTTCGCTGTATCCCATTAAAGTTTTGCAATAAAATCCCTCTTTACATAGCGTATATTTTTCAGCGGCGGCAGATTTTGCACCTTGCATTTACCCTCGCACACAAAGCCGCAGGACTCGTAAAACCGCCGGGCGTTGTGGTTATCCTCCAGCACATACAGCAGCACGCCAGAGTAGCCGCCAGCGCGCGCCAAATAAAGGGCATAGTCCATGAACTGCCGCCCAATCCCCTGCCGAAAATGGTCAGGGTCAACATAAAACACCTTCACCTCAAAGTAATCGGCGAGGTCTTCATCTTCAGTGGGCAAAAACGCACCAGCACACACGATTTCACCCGCCCGCTCGCCCACATAGATATTGTCGGGCTTGGCGTAACGCTCCTGCGCGGTGGCGCGGCGCACTGCGTTTTTCTCGGCGATGACTTCGTCGGCAATCAAGCCGGTGTATGCCGCCAACCAGCTGCGGCAATGCACTTCGGTGGCGGGCACGGCATCCGCAGGCGTTGCCGGACGGAATGTCAAGTTACACGTTTGCAATGATTTCACCCACCAGTCGCTGCATATCTTTGGCTTTCAGTGCGCCAATCTCCATCACTTCATCGTGCCCCAACACTTCGTCCAGCACGCCGGCGGCCATGTTGGTGATGAGCGAAAGCCCCAGCACGTCCATGCCGCAGTGCCGCGCGGCAATCACCTCCGGCACGGTGGACATGCCCACGGCGTCCGCTCCCCAAGCACGAAACGCGCGGATTTCCGCCGGGGTTTCGTAGCTCGGACCGGTCACGCCGATGTACACACCCTGGTGCAGGTGCAGGGCGAGCTCGCCCGCGCATTGCAGCGCAAGTTCGCGCAGCGCAGGCGTGTAAGCCGTGCCCATGTCGAAGAAGCGCAGACCGAATGCGTCATCGTTTTTGCCAATCATCGGGTTTGAGCCCATGAAGTTGATGTGGTCGGTGATGAGCATGAAGTCGCCGACGTTGTAGCTTGTGTTGATGCCACCGGCGGCGTTCGTCACCACAAGCGTGCGCACGCCCAGCAGCTTGAACACCCGTAGCGGGAAGGTGATCGCGCCGAAGGGATAGCCCTCGTATAAGTGCAGGCGGCCTTGCATGCACAGCACGCGTTTGCCGCCGAGCAAGCCGATCACCAGCCGCCCATTGTGCCCCGGCGCGGTGGAACTGACAAAGCCCGGGATGTCCTCATAGGGGATGACGACAGCGTCGGTAAGCTTGTCCGCCAGCCCACCCAAACCCGAGCCGAGAATGATGGCGATGTGCACCGGTTCGGGCGATTTTGTGCGGATGTAATCCGCTGCTTGTTGGTACCCCTGCGGGGCGCGCGTCGCTTCGCTGTGTCCTATTCCAGTTTGCATAATAATCCTCCTAAAATTTCATCACACATAGCGCAGTCTCACAAGCCCGCGCCAATCGTCGCACATCCTGTCATACACAAAGCCGCAAGCCTCGTAAAACCGCCGAGCGTTGTGGTTATCCTCCAGCACATCAAGCAGCACGCCGGGATAGCCGCCCGCTCGCGCTAAGTCCAGTGCAAATCCATAAGCTGCCGTCCAAGGCCTTGGCGAAAGTGCGCAGGGTCAACGTAGAATGCCTCCATGTTGAAGTAGTCGGGTAGGTCAGCTTGGTCGCTGGCACTGAACGCACCAAAACACACGATCTCGCCCGCTCGCTCGCCCACATGAAAAACGCCTTGCAAGTTGGCGAAACGCTCCTGCGCGGTGGCGCGTTTTGCTGCGCAACGCTCGGCAATCACTTCGTCGGGCACAATGCCTGTGTATCCCGCCAGCCAGCTGCGGCAATGCACTTCGGTGGCTGGCACGGCATCTGCAATCACTGCTGGCCGAAAATTAATTGACAACATTCTTGGGTTCTCCTTGCAAAAATGCGCGCAGATTATCCACCGCAATGGCGAGCAAACGCCCGCGAGCCTCATGGCTGGCCCAGGCGATGTGCGGGGTAATCACGCAGTTCTTCGCGCGCAGCAGCGGATTGTCTGCAGCTGGCGGCTCGGTGGATAGCACATCCGCGCCAACGCCGCCAAGCTGCCCACTCGCGAGGGCATCTGCCACGTCTTGCTCGTGCAAAACCGGACCACGTGCTGTGTTAATGAGCAGCGCACCGGGCTCCATCTTCGCGATGGTCGTGCGGTTGATGAGCTCATGCGTGTCGTCCGTCAGCGGGCAATGCAGGCTAACGACATCGCTGGCAGCAAGCAAATCGTCCAGTGGCGTGCTGTCGGCGCTGGAGCGGCTGTGGTGCAACACATGCATGCCGAAAGCGCGGGCAATGTCAGCGGTCGCACGACCAATCGCGCCGTAGCCGATGATGCCCATGGTTTTGCCTGCGAGCTCCACCAGCGGCATCTTCCAGTAACAGAAATCGCGCGACTTCGCCCAGTCGCCCGCACGCACGCTCTCGCTATGTTGCCCCACATGCGCGCAAAGCTCCAGCAGCAACGCAAAGCTGTGCTGCGCCACGCTGGCCGTGCCATAGGCAGGGACGTTCGTCACCGGCACATTGCGCGCACGCGCGGCGGCGAGGTCAACGACGTTGTAGCCCGTGCTGAGCAAGCCGATATACTGCAGTTTGGGCAGCGCGGCGATGACATCTGCACCCAGCAGCGTTTTGTTGCTGATGAGCAGATCTGCGTCACGCGCACGCTCGATGGTCAGTTCGGCGGGCGTGTAGTCGAAAATCGTGCAGTTGCCCAGGCTTTGCATGTCTGCCCAGCTTAGGTCTCCGGGATTGGTGGTGTAGCCGTCGAGGATGACGATGTTCATGTGATTTCTCCTTCGTTCAAATGATAGCATGCCATGGTTTTCACCGGCTTGGTGATTTCCACCCATGCCATGCGCGTGACCTGCGCGGTGAAAGGCTCGTGGGCTTGCGCGAGAATCTCCGTGGCGCGGGCGAGCTGTTGCGCATTTTCCGCAGGCGTGATGGCGCAATGCGGCACCCAGTTGCCCACGTGATAGTAGGGGAACTTCGCGCTATCGCAAAACGCGAACACGTCATGCAACCGCGCGTGTAAATCCAGCAGATGCTGCGTGACCGTTGGCGCGAGATAAAGCCACATGTGCGGCGACACAAACGCACCCACGCTCGCGAACTGCATGGGAAACGGCGCGATGCGCTTCGCCGCAGCTTGCAGCGTTGCGTCAGCTTGCGCTGGCGGGATGTCTGAAAATATGCCGAGCGTCACATGCGGCGTGGACTGCACACGCAGCAGGTAGTCGTTGCCCACCTGCCGCCAATCGTCACGAATGCGTTGCTCGGACTGCTCGTCGAAGAACAGCTCAAGGGCGTAGTCCATAGTCACCTCGTTTGCGCCAAATATCGCGCAACTCCATCTTCGTTGTTCGCGCCGATGACCCCGGTTGCCGCCGCCTTGAGCTCCTCGCGGGCGTTGGCCACGGCGTAGCTCTCGTCGCAGGCGCGAAACAGGGGCAAGTCGTTGAGGTTATCGCCAAAGCCGACAATCTTGTCAAAGTCATAGGTCTCGCGCAGCCACTGCACGGCGTTGCGCTTCGAGGCACTGTGCGCATAACACTCCAAGTACCAGTGCCCTGCTTCGTAGGCACAGGGATAAAGCAGGCAATTCAGTTCGGGCAGTTGCTGCAAGGCTTCGTAAAGCGGCAGCAACGCGTCTCGCGCGTCAACCGTGGACATGCCGACGATGTTTTCCATGGGCGGGTTGTCTGTCTGCGTCATTTCAAACAATTTTTCGCGATAGCCCGCGAGGTCTGCCAGCACCGACTGCAGCGCAAACGCAGCATGATAAACCCGCATGCTGTCCGTGTTTTCATAGAGCAGGCCGGTAATGTCATGCGCCTTCATGCAGGCGAGCATGTCCTGCACCGTCTGCGGCGCGATCAGTTCCTTCTTCACATAGCATTCCCGCTGTGCGTCGTAAATCAGCGCACCGTTCATCAGCACGACAGGCACACTCAGCAACGCAGGATCGAGGATCTTGTTGTAGCGGAAGGACTCCCATGTGCGGGCAGTGGCCACGCTGAACAGCCCACCGCTCTGCGTGAAGTCGTGCAGCACTTGTTCGCTGTACGCCGAAAGCTTGGCGTGTTCATTCAGCAGCGTGCCGTCCAAGTCAGAAATGTAGAGGGTCTTGGTCATGTGCTCACTCCAATCCAAAATAATTCTTCGCATTGCCAAAAGCCACGTCCTCGGCCAGCTTGGCGAGAGCTGTTTTGTCATAGGGGAACAAGCCTTGCTCGACCCATTCGCCCACGAGGCCGCAGAAAATCCGGCGAAAATACTCATGCCGCGGGTAGGACAAGAACGAGCGCGAGTCGGTCGTCATGCCGATGAACGTGCCCAACGCGCCGAGGTTGCCCAGCGCCTTGGCCTGCTCGCGCATGCCGTCGATGCTATCAAGAAACCACCACGCAGGGCCAAACTGCATCTTTCCGGGAATTTCGTCGCTTTGGAAGTTGCCCAGCATCGTGCCCAGGATGTAGTTGTCGCGGGGGTTGAGGTTAAACAGGATCGTGCGCGGGAGCTTGCCCTGCACGTCCATGCTGTCGAGAAAACGCGACAGCGGCTGCGCAACCGGCCAGTCACCAATGGAGTCAAAGCCGGTGTCGGGACCCAGCTGGCGCAGCATGCGCGTGTTGTTGGCGCGCATGGGGCTCATGTGCAGCTCCATCGCCCAGCCGCGTGCCGCGTACTCCGCCACCAGCACTTGCATTAGCGCGGTTTGGTGCTGCTCCAGCTGCAACGGCGTGGGGATTTCCCCAGCCAGCCTTGCGGCGAAGATGCGCTCGAGCTCGTCGGGCGTTGAGTCGGCGTAGGGCACATAAGGCAAGCCATGGTCGCTGGCGCGGCAGCCGTGGCGCGCGAAGAACGCCACACGTTCAAGCAACGCAGCACACAGCGCCGCAAAGCTCTTGATGGGCTGCCCCACGGCTTGTTCGAGCTGCGCGAGCCAAGGCAAAAAGCCCGCTTGGTCAAGATACAACGCCTTGTCGGGGCGATAAGCAGGCAGCACCTTGAAGGGCAGGTTTTGCTTCGCCAGTGCAGCGTGGTATTCAAGGCTATCAGCGGGGTCGTCAGTCGTCACCACAGCGCACACGTTTGACTTGATGATCAGCTCGTGCGGCGTGAAGCCGCCATTGCTAATTTGTTTATTACACGCTGTCCAAGTTTCTTCTGCGGAGCTAGAGTCAAGCACCGCGAAGCGGGAAAAGTAGCGCTGAAGCTCCAAGTGCGCCCAATGGTGCAGCGGGTTGCCCGCGAGCTTCGGCATGCAGCTGGCGAAGGCGGTGAACTTCTCTTTGCCGCTGGCGTTGCCCGTGATTTTCTCCTCCGGCACACCACATGAACGCATGGCGCGCCACTTGTAGTGGTCCGCACCAAGCCACAGCTGCGCGATGTCTTGCGCGGGCGCGTTTTCGTAGATTTCGCGGGGCGGCAGGTGGCAGTGCCAGTCGAAAATCGGCTGGGCATTGGCTGCGGCGAACATCTCACGTGCTGCTGGGGTGGTGAGCAAAAAATCCTCGTTTAAGTAACGCATGGGCTTCTCCTTATAATAAGATAAACGCCAACAACACGCCGCAGACAAAGCCGCCGCCGTGCTCAACCAAGTTGTATTTGTCGGCTACGATGTTGTAGAGCGCATAGCCCGCCAGCAGCACCAGCCACGGCCATGCAAGCTCGCTGAGCAGCAGCGGATTGCGCAGCAGCATCGCGGCGAGCATGCCCATCACACCGTGCGTGGCGAGGGACGCGCCAAAGCTGAACTCGCTGTTGAGAATGCGCATGTTGCACAGGTTCGCGAAAACGCCGCTGGCTACCAGCAAAATGAGATAACGCCACCAGCCAAGCTGGTCTTCTACCAAGCGACCAACCGCCAAAAACGCAAGCGCGTTGAATAGCAAATGCAGCACGCCACCATGCAAGAACATGGAAGTCACCAGCCGCCAAAGTTGGAACTTTTTGATGCCCGACGCCTTCATGCACAGCGCTTCGTTGTAGGGATTGCGCGTTTTTTGGAACGTCATCGTGAACAGCTGGCGCTTTGCACCGCGCGGCATGAACACGAAGTAGTCTAGCACAAACGAGATGCACAGCAAGGCAATGAGAATATAGGTAACCATCATCTCACCCCTCAATCAGCGCAACGCGCGGGGCATGCCGCCCGCCCTCGAACTCCGCGCCCAGCCAGGCAGCGAAAATCGCCTTGGCAAGCTCGCTGCCCACCACGCGCGCGCCCATGCACAGGGCGTTGCTGTCGTTGTGGCGGCGCGACATTTCGGCGGAGTAGGGCTCGCTGCAACACACGGCGCGGATACCACGCACTTTGTTGGCGGCCATGGAAATCCCCACGCCGCTGCCGCACAGCAGCACTGCGCCCTGCGCTTGTCCGTCCGTGACAACTTGGCACGCCGCTTGCGCAGCGAGAGGGTAATCCTGCGCCGGGGTGTCTTGCGTGGTGTGGCCGTGAGCTTGCGCGAAGGCCATGAGTTCCTCCTTGAGCGGGATGGCAGCGTGGTCGCTGGCGAATACGAGATGCATAGCAAATTCCTCCAATTTTAGTGTACTTCAATTGTACCATGAGTGGCGGGGGTTGTCAAGGGCAGCATGAAAAAACACCCCTCCGAGGAGGGGCGTTTATTTTGCGAGAGCTACATCACAAACAAAATCCGCAAAAAGCTGAACATCGCGAAGATGCTCACCAGCGCCAACACAACTGTACCAAGCGCAGGCAGTTCGCCGAGGGAAATTTGCTCGGCACGCAAGCCAACACGCCCCGCTTTGGCGAGGTTTTCCGCGATAAACTGCGCCACATGCGGCAGGCAGACCAGATAAGCCGCCCCTTGCTGCACCAAGATATCGCCCAGCACGCGGCGGTCGAGCCCCAGCGCAAGCACCGCGCCGAGAATGTCCCGGTGCGACAGCTCATCCTGCAGGCGAAACGTGAGCTTGAGCGCCGCCATGTGCCTCTCGCGCGGACCGTCGGTGTATGCCACCACGCGCTCAGCTTCGGCGAATCCGCCGTCGAATATCAAGTTGGGATTTCGTTCTTGCGCCGCCTGCGCAGGCGTGAGAAAGTGGTTCATAAAAACCTCTTGCCTTTTTCATCAAAATGGTGTATAATAGGGCTATGACTTCGAACATGGAACAATTGCTGGACAAGTTTATCCGCGTGAAGGTGACTCGACCGGTCGGGTCGGTGTTCAGCAACGGTCGCAATTGCGACACAAACTACGGCGAAATTCAGCAGAGCATGCCGGGCGCACTCAAGCCGCACGGCGTGTTTGTGATGGGCGTGCGCCATCCCGTGCGGCAGTTCAATGGTCGCGTGATTGCCGTCATCACCGCCGCGGACGAAAAGATGTATGCCGTCACCGCGCCGCGCAACCATCGTTACATCGTGTGGCAAATTCGCCGTGCGGTGCGCTTTGCGTTTGAAGACGACTTCGACATCGTGTGCCTATATGAGCGCTCGTGCGGGGCGGTGGTGTTCAACCACAGCGATGACGGTCTGCGCTATCTGCTCATCAAAAACCGCCGCAGCAGCAACTGGGGCTTTCCCAAAGGGCACATGGAGGACAGGGAGTCCGCCGAGGCCACCGCGCGCCGCGAGGTGCTTGAGGAAACCGGCTTGCGCGTGCGATTGCTGCCCGGGTTCGCGTGCCATGCGGAGTACACCATGGCCGCGCGCGTGGAGAAAAGCGTAACCATCTTCCTCGCCCAGGCCAGCGACCGCCGCACCACTATCCAACAGGCGGAAATTGAGGACTACCTGTGGTTGAGCTACGACAACGCCCTGCAGCGCCTGAAGTTTGCCAACGATCGCACCATTTTGCGCAAGGCGCATGCGTTTTTGATGAAAGAATAATGAACTGTGCCACTTTTTTGAAAAAAAGTGGCGCAAAAAACTTTACGCCGCTTCGCGGAGGGGTTTTTATGTGGTTATTGATGATTTCAGTTGTTCCACACAGGTTTCTATCTCGCGGATGTTTTCCTCGGTCTTTAGGTTCGCTTCGGCGTATTTCATGATGGGTCTTATCGAGCTCAGCGAATTGTCAAACAAGCCGTCCATCCAGCGTTGCCGTGGGAACAGCCACGCATGAAAATGCCCGCTTCGCTCCTCTTGGATGAGCGTGCACTCAATTGTGTTGTCAAGGGATTTTAGCGCCTTTCTTGCATCGTAGCACAGCGCAAAAAACTCAAGCGCTTGAGACTTGGACAGCTGCGCAATTGATCTGACGTGCTGCTTGGTGGCGATGACCAAGAATCCTTTGAGCGGCACCTCGGGGTCTTGATGGAGGATGAAGTTCTCGGTTTCCTTGATGATGCCGCCGATGGGCGTGACGCTCCCGTCCACCAATGCACAGCCGATGCAATCGACCTCGTACTCGCGGTTGAGCACATCGGTTATTTTCATTGGCTCACCTGCGCAATCGCTTGCCACCACGCTTGATTTTCCACGTACCACTTAATCGTGTCGGCGATGCCACGGTCAAAGTCAATCGCGGGCTGCCAGCCGAGCTCGGCGTGCATTTTCGCCGGGTCAATGGCATAGCGCAGGTCGTGCCCGGCGCGGTCGGTGACAAATTCGATGAGGCTTTCGGGCTTGCCCAGCGCCGCCAAAATTGTGCGCACCACGGTGAGGTTATCGCGCTCGTTGTGCCCGCCCACGTTGTAGATTTCGCCCGGTCTGCCCCGCTGCAGAATCAGCGCGATGGCACGGCAGTGATCGTCCACATGCAGCCAGTCGCGCACATTCGCGCCGTTGCCAAACACCGGCAGCGGCTCGTTGTTTAACGCCCGCAAAATCATCTTGGGAATGAGTTTTTCCGGCAGCTGATACGGTCCATAGTTGTTCGAGCAGCGCGAAATGGTCGCAGGCAAATCAAACGTGCGGTGATACGCCAAACACAGCAAATCTGCGCCGGCCTTCGATGCGGAATATGGGTTCGACGCATGGATAGGCGTGGTCTCGGTGAAAAACAAATCGGGGCGATCCAGCGGCAAGTCGCCGTAGACTTCATCAGTGCTCACCTGGTGAAAGCGCACGTTGCCGTGTACGCGGCAGGCATCCATGAGCACTTGCGTGCCCAAAATATTGCTACGCAGGAAAACATCCGGCTGCGCAATGGAGCGGTCAACCATGCTTTCGGCGGCGAAGTTCACCACGGCATCGAAGTGCTCGCGGGCGAACAGCGCGAAGATACCCTCGCGGTCGGTGATGTCCATGTGCACGAAGGTCACGCGCTCGCCCAGCAGCGGCGCAATGGTGTGGCGATGCCCGGCGTAGGTGAGAGCGTCAAGCAACACAAGATCATCGTGCGGATGGTTCGCGTGCCAGTGGTAGCTAAAGTTGCTACCGATAAACCCCGCCGCACCGGTGATTAACAGTTTCATGTGTGTACCTCCGTCTATTTTACCATTATTATAGCACATCGACCGAAAAAACGCAATATAATTCTTGCATTCTTTGCGCAAATGCGGTATAATGGTCTGTAGGGGCGGGATGCAAAATTCGCCCAGGAGAGGATTGCCACATGATAGAAATACGTACCGCACGCCCGGAAGAATTTGCAGCCATCATTGATATGCTTAACGTCACGTTTTTCACCGAAGATGACCCCGCCGAAAAACGAGACTTCTTGCGCCTGCTGCCCAAGCTGTATAAAGAGCAGTACGCGCCGTGGGACAGCAACTATTGCGTGTTTGAAGACGGCCGCCCCGTGGCCGCTGTGGGCATGTATGTCAGCGAGCTGCACGTGGCCGGGCACACACTAAAACTCGGCGGCATCGGCAACGTGGGCGTCGCACCCAACAGCCAGGGCAAGGGCTACATGAAACTTGCGATGGACGCCGCCATGCAGGCCATGCGCAACCAAGGCTGCCAGCTGGGCGAGCTCGGCGGCGACCGCCACCGCTACCGCTATTGGGGCTTTGAAAAAGGCGGCGTGTGCGTGGACGCGCAGTTTTCGATGATCAACGTGAAACACAGCTTTGGCAAGGGTGAGCTTGCCGCAGAGTGGTCGGCGCGCCCCATTGCGCCGCAAGACATTCCACAGGTGCAAGCGCTGATTGAAGGCGAAGCCCTGCACATCAAGCACGACAGCGCAGCGCTGCATGATGTTTTGTCCTCGTGGCGCGAGCAACCTTGGGCGCTTTGGTGTGGCGACAAACTCGCCGGGCGCTTCAACCGCAGCTGGGATGACAAGCAGGTCTTGCAGGTTCAGCTTGCACCATGGGTGGATTCCCTTGAGCAGCCCTTGCGTGTGATTCTCCCCTTGTTGCCCGATGATGCGAGCATTGAGGTGAAAATCCCGCTGTGGCGACGCGACTTGCTCGCCCTCGCCGCACCCGTGACCGAAAACATGAGCTTGCTCACCGCCGGGCAATTCAACGTGTTGGATTGGCAAGCTTGCCTCACCGCGCTGCTGGACTTGCAGGCGCAGTGCAAAACGCTGCTCGACGGCGAGTTGACCGTGCGCATTGCGGGCTATGCAGCTGACGAAACGTTGCGTGTTGCGGTGCAAAACGGCGTGCCCAGCGTGACGACCTCCGACGGCGCGCCCGCCAAAACCATGAGCCATCTGGATGCCATGAGCTACTTCCTCGGCTTGGTGTGCCCCGCGCGCACCTGCCCGGTGGCGCAAAACTGGTTTCCTCTGCCGATGTGGCTTTGGTCGTTTGATACGGTGTAACTAAAATTTTCGCAGATAGAAAGAGGTCCCCCATGGCAAACTTCGACATCCCCTTTGTGGACAAGAACTCCGAACGTTATGCCCTAAGCAAGCGCATCGGCACCATCGCTGACCACATCAAGCGCGACTTCCTGTTCCCGCACAGCATCTCCACCGGCGATTTCCTCTTCCGCGACGGTCAAAGCTCCATCGAGCACATCAACGAAGGCGAATGGTCACACTTTGACGCAAAAAATGACCACTGGGGCTACCCGGAATGCTATGCGTGGTTCAAGCAAACCGTCACCGTGCCGCCGGAGTTCGCCGGTCGCCCCGTGGTGGTGGAATTCACGCCCAGCGACACCTGGTGGCGCGACCACGACCCGCAAATCATCCTGTTTGTCAACGGCGTGCTGGCGCAAGGCGTTGACCAAAACCATAAGTACGTGCAAGTGCTGGACTGCGCAGCTGGCGGCGAGGTGCTGGAACTCGCCATCAATGGCTACACCGATGTGTTCGCGTGGAAAGGTCCTGTGCGCATGCGCGCGAACCTCAAAACGCTCAATCCCCTTGCGCAGCAAGTCTACTTCGACATCACCACCCCGCTGATGGTCGCCAACCTCTATGACCACGACGAACTGGCGCGTGTGCGGCTGATTAAAACCCTCAACCAAGCCGTCAACATGCTAGACATGGCCGACCCCACGGATATCGCAGCGTTTGACAAAAGCGCGAAAGCCACCATCAAGTATCTGGACAAGAACCTGTATGGCGCGAAAAGCGACATCACCGCCTGCTGCGTGGGACACACACACATCGATGTCGCATGGCTGTGGCGGCTGCGCCAAACGCGCGACAAAGTTGGTCGCAGCTTCGGCACGGTGCTCAAATACATGGAGCAATATCCCGAGTATGTGTTCATGAGCCCACAAGCGCAGCTTTACGACTATTGCAAAAAAGACTATCCCGAAGTGTATGAGCGCATCAAGCAGCGCGTGAAGGAAGGCCGCTGGGAAGTGGAAGGCTCCATGTGGGTGGAGGCTGACACCAATGTGAGCAGCGGTGAATCGCTCGTTCGGCAGTTCCTGGTGGGCAAGCGTTACTTCAAAGATGAGTTCGGCGTAGACACCAAAGTGATGTGGCTGCCGGACGTGTTTGGCTACAGCGGCGCACTGCCCCAGATCATCAAAAAATCGGGTCTGGACTACTTCATGACCACGAAGATCTCGTGGAATGAATACGACAAGTTCCCGCATGACACCTTCATGTGGCAAGGCATTGACGGCACGCGCGTGCTGTCGCACTTCGCCACCGGCAGCGACGCCAAAGACTCCGGTCACTTCACCACCTACAATTCCTACCTCGCCCCCAGCCAAGTCATCGGCGGCTGGAAGCGCTACAGCAACAAGGACCTCAACGAGGAATATCTGATTTCCTACGGCTATGGCGACGGCGGCGGCGGACCGACCATCGAAATGATGGAATACAGCAAGCGCATGGAACGCGGCATTGAAGGCTGCCCGCTGGTCAAGCAAATGCCCAGCCAACAGTTCTTCCAAGACCTTGAGGCAAAGGTGAAAGACGACCCCAAACTGCCCGTTTGGGCAGGTGAGCTCTACCTGCAGTTCCACCGCGGCACGCTCACCAGCGAAGCGCTGTGCAAGCGCTACAACCGCAAAAGCGAATTCCTCTATCACGACGTGGAAACCTTGGCTGCCATTGCATACCAGCTCGTCGCGCACGGCTACCCAGCCGAGGAAATCCTCGAAAGTTGGAAGCTGATTTTGCTCAACCAGTTCCACGATATCATCCCCGGCTCGTCCATTGATTCGGTCTACACCGATGCCTATGAGCAATACGAGCAAGTGATGAGCGTGGGCGAATATCTGGCGGCAGCGGCGGAAAAATCGCTGCTGAACCAAATCCCCGGCAACGGCATTGTGGTGTTCAACACGCTTGGTCACAACCGGGATGACATCGTGGAAATCACGCTAAAAAACAGCGATGACCGCATCGCGGTATATGATGCCGACGGCACGGAGCTGCCCAGCCAACTGTGCCACGATGGCGATAAAACCATCTTCCTCGCCAAGGGCGTGCCCGCCAAAGGCTGGAAAAGCTTCGCCTACAAAGCCGTGGATTGCGACTGCAAGTTGCCCGGCGTGAAGGCGAAAAACTGGGTCATCGAAAACGATTTTTACAAGCTGACCTTTGACAAACACTACAACGTGAAGAGTCTCATCGAGAAAGCCGGCGGCAATGAAATCGTGCCGGCGGGCAAGCTGGCCAACCGCGTGATTGCCTATGAAGACCGCGCGTTCAACCACGAAGCTTGGGATGTGAAGAGCTACTTCCGCGAAAAATTCTGGTTCGTGGACGATGTGCAAAGTGCCGAAGTCATCGAGCAAGGCGCGGTGCGCACGGTGCTGCGCGTGGTGCGCAAATTCCTCAACAGCACCATTCAGCAGGACATGACGTTCTATCCCCACAGCCCGCGCATTGACGTGGTGTACAACGTTGATCTGCAAGACAAGCATATCTGCTTGAAGACCGACTATCCCGTGGATGTCAACGCCGACCGCGCCACGTTTGACATCCAATTTGGCAACCTGCAACGTGTGACACACGAGAACTCCAGCTGGGATTTCGCGCAGTTTGAGGTTTGCGGTCACAAATGGGCAGACCTGAGCGACAACGGCTTTGGCTTGAGCGTGCTCAACGACTGCAAGTATGGCTGGACGGTGAAAGATGGTCACATTCAGCCCACGATGGTGCGCAGCCCCAACGGTCACCACGGTCAGCAGGACATTGGTCAGCACAACTTTGTGTATGCGATGTATCCACATGCAGGCACAGTTGCGCAAAGCGACGTGGTGCGCGAAAGCTACAACCTCAACGTGCCACTGCGCGCGATGATGGGCACCGGTGAGACCAACGGTCCGTTGCCGCAAGCGTTCAGCTTGGTGAGCGTAGACGCGCCCAACGTGATCATCGAAACGGTGAAAAAAGCCGAAGACAGCAACGCCATTGTGGTGCGTGCTTACGAGTGCTGGAACCGCAAAACCACCGCGACCTTCGACTTTGGGCGCAAGGCCAAGCGCCTAAGCGAGTGCGACTTGATGGAAGAAAACGCCGCATCTTGCGACGCGACGCTGACCTTCAAGCCCTTCGAGATTAAGACTTTGCTCGTTGAGTTCGCGTAACGCCTGCGCAAAATAAAACGCCCGGTAGAGATTACTCTACCGGGTCTGCAATTGCTCTTTTGCCCATGTGATGCACTTGAGCATTGCCTGCGTGTCGTGCGAAAAAACCTGCTCGAACCATTGCGGAAAAGGCAATCTGAAGTTCATTCCATCGCCGAAACGCCATGCTTTGTGGCGGCATAGGACGGTTGTTGATTGCCCAAGTTGCCTCCAGCAGCGGCCATGCATTGGCGCTTGCGATGTAATTCGCCTGCAAGACGTTGCCGTTCTCCAAGGCAGTTCGCAACTTCAGTTCCGCAGTCGCCATCCAGTGCGCCAAGCGGCGGCGCTCATGTTCGGGCGTGCGATACTGTTGATATTGCTGCTCCGCTAGAGTTGTCAGTTCGGCCAGCGCCCCACGATCGAATTGCACACTTGCCCCCAAATAGCGATAGACCTCCATAGGATTTTGCGCAAGTTTTTCGCGTGCAGTTTGCACCGTGAAGTAGTGTGTTTCCACCAGCACGTTGCCCACCCATTGCGCGGTAAAACGATCTTCGTCGCACAGCACCAGCAGGTCTAAATCCGACTGCGGCGTGGCGCATCCTCCTGCCCACGAGCCGTTGAGCAGCACGCCCTGCACGGCGGGGTCGCTTTGCCATTGCGCAACTTGTTCGCGCAACACATCCAAAGCCTCCATGTTATCCTCCAAAAAACCAATGCCCCAAGTTAGACTTGAGGCATTTGAATAATTTGTTATTCTGCAGCTTCTTCAGCCACTTTTTCTGCGGGAGTTTCTTCGACCGCGACCTCTTCAGCAGCGGTTTCTTCAGCCACCACGTCTTCAGCAACGACCTCTTCCGCTACCACTTCTTCTTCCACAACAGCTTCTTCAACTGCTGCAGGCGCTTCAGCGGCAACTTCGCGCTTGCGGTTACGCGTGGCGCGCGGCTTGGCTGCAGCTTTGGATTTTTTCTCGACTTTTTCTTCCACCACCAGCTCAAGAATCGCCATTTCGGCACCATCGCCACGGCGCGGACCGGTGCGCACGATGCGGGTATAACCACCATTGCGGGCGGCATACTGCGGCGCGATTTCGTCAAACAGCTTTTTCACCACATCTTCTTTGGTGATGAACGCAAGCGCTTGACGCTTGTTGGCCAAGGTAGGCGTTTTGCCAATGGTAATATACTTTTCCGCCAGCGAACGCACTTCTTTGGCGCGGGTGACGGTGGTTTCAACACGGCCGTGTTCAAGGAAATGTGTCACCAAGCCGCGCAGCATGGCCATGCGGTGGTCGGTGGCACGCCCTAATTTACGGGTTCCAGGCATGGGTTTTCTCCTTTCGGGTTACTCATCTTCTTTTCGTAGTTCCAGCCCAAGCGAGCTGAGTTTCGCAATCACTTCATCCAAGGATTTGCGACCCAAGTTGCGCACTTTCATCATGTCCTCGCCGCTTTTGGTGGTGAGGTCTTCCACGGTGTTGATGCCGGCACGCTTGAGGCAGTTGTACGAACGCACGGACAAATCCAGATCGTCAATCGTCATTTCAAGCACTTTTTCCTTGCGGCTATCGCTCTTCACCACCATGATTTCGGTGTCCTGCACCTCATCAGAAAGGTCGGCGAACAGCAGAAGGTGCTCGTTGATAATCTTCGCTGCCAAGGAAATCGCTTCTTGTGCGCTGGTGGTGCCGTCTGTCCAAACTTCAAGGGTGAGTTTGTCGTAGTCGGTAATTTGCCCAACGCGCGTGTTTTCCACGGCGTAATTAACTTTCACCACCGGCGAGTAAATGCTATCCACAGCAATCACGCCAATGGGCGGCTTAAGCAACTCCTTGTTGCGCTCGGCCGACACATAACCGCGACCGATGTCGCAGGTGAGCTCCATGGAAAGCGTCGCGCCTTCCTCTAGGGTGGCAATGTGCAAATCTTGGTTGACGATCTCCACATCGGAGTCTGCTTGGATATCATAAGCATACACTTCGCCGGGTTCGTCAACGTCGATGTACAAGCGCTTGGGTTCGTCGCCAAAAATTTTCAGGATAACGGACTTTAGGTTGAGAATAATCTCGGTCACGTCTTCCTTCACGCCGGGGATGGTGGAAAATTCATGTAAAATTCCGTCGATTTTCGCGGAGGTCACGGCGTAGCCAGGCAGCGATGACAGCAGCACGCGGCGCAGCGAGTTGCCCAACGTGGTGCCAAAACCGCGCTCGAGGGGTTCCACCACAAACTTGCCGTAAGTCCCATCGGACTTGAGGTCGGTAATCTCGATTTTTGGCTTTTCAATGCCAATCATGCACAGGTCCCCTTTCGATTATTAGGGTAGGCCTACTTGGAGTAAAACTCAACGATGAGGTGTTCTTCAACAGGCACGTGAATTTGGTCGCGGGTGGGCAGTGCCAGCACACGACCTTCAGCGGCTTGCGCACCGCGCTCCAGCCATGCAGGCACAGGGCGTGCGCTGCCGGCTTCAAGCGTTTGCTTGAACACTTCGCTTTCACGGCTTTTTTCTTTGATGGTAATCACATCACCTGCAGCAAGCAGATAGGATGGGATATCCACTTTTTTGCCGTTGACCAAGAAATGACCATGATTCACCAGCTGGCGAGCTTGCGCGCGCGACACACCCCAGCCAAGCAGATGCACAACGTTGTCAAGACGTTGTTCGCACAGGCGCAGCAGGTTTTCGCCGGTTTTGCCGCCAACTTTGGTGGCCATCACATAGTACTTGTGGAATTGGCTTTCGCTCACGCCGTAGTAGCGCTTCGCAGCCTGTTTCGCACGCATTTGTGTGGAGTAGTCCGACGGTTTTTTGCGACCTTGACCGTGTTGACCAGGCGCATAGGAGCGGCGGTCAATGGCGCATTTGCCGGTGTAGCAACGGTCGCCTTTCAAAAAGAGCTTTGTGCCTTCGCGGCGGCAAAGTTTACATTTTGCTCCGGTATATCTCATTGTGATTCCTCCTAAACTCTACGACGCTTGGGCGGGCGGCAGCCGTTGTGCGGAATGGGTGTAACGTCTTTGATCAAGCTCACTTCCAAGCCCGCAGTTTGCAGCGCACGAATGGCTGCCTCGCGGCCTTGACCGGGACCTTTGACGAACACTTCCACATACTTCAGGCCGTGCTCCATGGCGTTTTTCGCCGCAACTTCAGCAGCAGTTTGCGCTGCGAAAGGCGTGCTTTTTTTTGAACCACGGAAACCCATTTCGCCTGCAGATGCCCATGAAAGCGCATTGCCTGCGGTGTCGGTAATGGTCACAATGGTGTTGTTAAACGTCGATTGAATGTGTGCGGCGCCGCGCTCAATATTCTTGCGCTCGCGGCGGCGGCGCGTGCCTGTGGTTTTTTTACCAGCTTTGGGTGCCATAGCAAATTACCTCCTCTTACTTCTTCTTATTGGCAATTGTCTTTTTGGGACCCTTGCGTGTGCGGGCGTTCGTTTTGCTGCGCTGACCGCGTACGGGCAAGCCCTTGCGATGGCGCAAACCACGGTAGCTGCCGATTTCAATCAAACGCTTGATGTTGAATTGAACTTCACGGCGCAGGTCACCCTCCACCTTCACGTTGTGGTCAATATAATCGCGCAGCTTAGACACGTCGTCTTCCGACAAATCCTTCACGCGGATGTCGGGATTAACGCCCGTTGCGGCGATGATATCACCAGCGGTTTTGTGGCCAATGCCCAAGATATAGGTCAGGCCAATTTCGATGCGCTTGTCGCGCGGCAGGTCTACACCTGAAATACGTGCCATAGTTAGCCTCCTAAGTTAGCCTTGACGTTGTTTGTGTTTTGGATTTTCGCAAATGACCATGATGCGCCCTTTGCGGCGAATCACTTTGCATTTGTCGCAGATTTTCTTCACGGAAGGTCTTACTTTCATGTGAGTTTTCCTCCTACTTGCTGCGCCAGATGATCCGACCGCGGGTCAAATCATAGGGCGACATTTCAACGGTTACTTTATCGCCGGGCAAAATGCGGATGTAGTTCATGCGCAGCTTGCCCGAGATGTGCGCGAGTATCTTGTGTTCGTTTTGCAGCTGAACTTGAAAGGTTGCGTTGGGCAGAGCCTCTACGACTACACCTTCTACTTCAATCATGTCTGACTTCGGCATATGGTTCACCTTTCTGGATGCGATTTAGTGTTTTTCTTAACGCTTTGTTGCCCCTAAGTTGCCAAGTGAGGGGTTCCAGCTGCAAAAGGGGCGCAAGATGGTTAGGGTTCTTCTTCTTCGGGCGTTGCAGGGGGCGTTCGCGACCGTCGGCCACCAGCACCATGCCGCCCTCATAGCCTACCACACACAGCAGGTAATCTTTGTCTCTTCCTGCGGTTGGCTGCACAATTGTGCCGATTGGCAGCATGCTTAGTCCTCCAGCAGCGTCAAAATCACCGGTCCGTTTTGTGTGATGGCAATGGTGTGCTCAAAATGCGCACTGAGCTTGCCGTCACGCGTGACGACTGTCCATTTGTCATGCAGCACGCGGGTTTGCGCGCGACCTTGGTTGACCATCGGTTCGATGGCAATCACCATGCCGGGGCGCAATTTTGCGCCGTGCCCTGCGCGACCGACATTCGGCACAATCGGGTCTTCATGCAGCACGCGTCCCACGCCGTGACCGGTGTAGTCGCGCACCAAGCTAAACCCTTGTGCCTCGCAAGTTTGCTGCACTGCCGCACTGATGTCGCCCACTTTGCCGCCGGGGAGCGCTACCTCAATGGCCGCGTAGAGAGAAGCCTTTGTGGTGTCACTCAACTGTTGCGCTGCGGGAGAAATCTTGCCCACGGGGAAGGTTGCTGCGGTGTCGCCCACGTAACCTTTATAGGTTGCGCCGAGGTCAACGCTGATGATATCACCAGCTTGCAGCACACGCTTTTTGCTGGGGATGCCGTGAATAACCTCGTGGTTAATCGACACGCAAATGCTGCCGGGAAAGCCGTTGTAGTCCAGAAACGTTGGCGTGGCGCCGCACTTGACGATGTGTTTGTGGGCGCTGCGCGCGAGTTCCCAAGTGGTGATGCCCGGTTTCACCATTTCGCCCACCAGGGCAAGTGCCTGCGCGGCAATGCGCCCTGCATCGCGCATCAGTGCAATTTCCCTGGTGGTTTTTAGCGAAATCATAAATCACAGGTATCCTAGTCTAAGAAGCCTTTGTAATGGCGCAGCATCATTTGGCTTTCGAGCTGTTTCACGGTTTCCAGCGCAACACCAACCATAATGATGATGGATGTGCCGCCCAGCGCAATTTGCATCGTGCCCGGCTGCCCAAACACACCTTGGATAATCAGCGTGCTCACCAGCGAAAACGCAACGGGGAACAGCGCAACCGCACTCAACATCAGCGCGCCCAACAGGGTGACGTGGTTGAGGATGCGGCGGATGTACGCCACCGTGGGTTCGCCGGGGCGATAACCGGGAATCATGCCGTGGTTGTTACGGATGTTGTTGGACATTTCCGTGGGATCATATTGGATGGACGCATAGAAATACGCAAAACCAATGATCATCAGGAAGTACATCAACAGATACCAAGGGCTATCAAAGCGGAACGCATTGAGGAAGCCATACCAGAAGCTACCTTCCGTCGGCGTAACAAACATGCCGATGGTGGGCGGCAGCGACAAAATGCTGCTGGCGAAGATGATGGGCAACACGCCCGTCATGTTCACTTTGATGGGGATGTGGCTGCTTTGACCGCCATACATCTTGCGGCCAACCACGTGCTTGGTATACTGCACCGGGATTCGCCGTTCCGCGCTGTCCATCCACACGATAAACGCGATGGAAGCGATGATGGATAGCCCTGCGATAATCGCCATGGGAACCCACACGCCGCCGCGCGAGATGTAGCCAAAGGTGGGGCTGAACAGCTGTTGCATCATCTGCGGAATGCGCGCGATAATGCCCGCAAACAGGATGATGGACACACCGTTGCCGATGCCGTTGACGTTGATGCGCTCGCCCAACCACATGGTCAAGCCTGCGCCCGCCGTGAGCACTGTGACAATCACTGCGCCCTGCAAGAACGCTGAGAATCCGGTATAGAGAGCCCCATATTGGTTCGTGAGCAGGAAGGTGGCCGCTTCGCCTGCGCCGCCATTGCGCAAAAACACATAGTAGGCAAGCGATTGCAGAATGGCCAGACCGATAGTCACATAGCGGGTGATGGTAGCGATCTTCTTGCGGCCTTCTTCGCCTTCTTTTTGCAGGCGTTCCAGCGCAGGAATGGCCACCGTCAGCAGCTGCATGATAATCGAACTGTTAATGTACGGCGTGATGGACATGGCCAAGATGGTGGCAAAGTTGAATGCATCACCAGTGAGCATGTTCAGGTACGCCAAGAAAGTGCCTTCCATCGCCGCGGCACCCAAAATACCATCGGGTCCAATGTTCACAAACGGGATGGTAATGGCCGAGCCAATGCGAAACACCAGCAGGATGAATGCCGTGAATAGGATTTTTTTGCGCAGGTCCGCGATTTTCCACGCGTTAATCATGGTTTGCAGCATGACTATACCTCCGTTGCAGTTCCGCCAGCTGCTTCAATGGCTGCTTTGGCCGTGGCCGAAAACTTTGCCGCATTCACAGTCAACGATTTGCTCAACGCACCGTCGCCTAAGATTTTCACACCGGCGAGGGTTTTCTTCAAAATCCCTTTGGCAACCAGCGCATCAGCATCAACCACTGCGCCGGCATCAAAGCTGTCTTCCAGTGTGCACAGGTTCACAATGGCGTATTCCGTGCGGAAAATGTTGTTGAACCCGCGCTTGGGCACACGACGCGCCAAGGGCATTTGACCGCCCTCAAAGCCTGCGCCTTTCACGCCCGAACGAGCTTTTTGGCCTTTGTGGCCATAGCCCGACGTTTTGCCGTGCCCGCTTGCATGCCCGCGACCAACGCGTTTGCGCTCGCGAGTGGAGCCGGCAGCCGGCGCTAAGTCATGGATTCTCATGCTTTTGCACCTCCTTGTGTTACTTCAATCAGGTGCGCCAGCACGCGGATTTTGCCCTGCGTTGCTGCATTGTTCGGCTGAACGCTCACGTCGCCGATGCGGTTGAGCTTCAGGGTCTTGGCGGTTTCAAGCTGAAACTTTTTGCTGCCGATTAAGCTTTTTTTCAACTTAATGTTAAGCATTTCCATGGCTGCACCCTCCTTTACGCTAAGATTTCTTCAACGCTTTTGCCGCGGATGGCGGCTACTTCGTCGGCATTGCGCAGTTGCAACAGACCTTGCATGGTGGCACGCACCACATTGCAGGGGTTGTTGGACTTGAGCGCTTTTGTGCGAATGTCGCGGATGCCTGCAGTTTCAACCACAGCGCGCACCGGACCACCGGCGATAACACCGGTACCGGGAGCGGCGGGTTTGAGCAGCACAAGTGC
>WQRM01000005.1 GCA_009786735.1 Oscillospiraceae bacterium
ATCCCCGCCACATCGCAGAACCAACGCGGTGCGGAAATGTTCATCAACTTCTTGCTTGAGCCTGCCGTCGCACGCCTGAACGCCGAGTCCGTGTTCTACGCCTTCCCGCACACCGAAGTGGTGGACTACGAAGGCTTCAGCCGCCGCGGCGACCCCATCCTGTTCCCCGAGAACCTGCCGCCCTACCAGCGCTTTGTTGACCAACCGCGCGAGTTCATCTCCCTGCGCTACAGCCTGTGGGATGAAATCCGCAACATTAGATAAACGCGGAGTTTTGCAACTTTTTTGAAAAAAAGTTGCGCAAAAAACTTTAGCCGCTTCGCGCTGGACGATTATGATAAAACAAACCCCAACTTCCTGCCGCGCAGAGAGTTGGGGATTATTAATCTAAAGTTCTTTTTGCTTCTTTTTCTTTCAAGAAAAAGAAGGCCTGCGCGGCGAGCGCACTTCGCGCCGCAGCGCTTCACTCAGCTTTGAAGAAGGCATCGCAGGCCCAGAACATCATGGCGATGTCGGTTTTGGCGGCGAGCTCGAAGGGCGCGTGCATGCTCAGCAGGGGCACACCGAGGTCAACGACTTCGAGGTTGAGCTTGGCGAGGAACATCGCGAGAGTGCCGCCGCCGCCTTCGTCCACTTTGCCCAGCAGACCAGCCTGCCAGAGGATGCCTGCGTCGTCAAGCACGCGGCGCAGCCAACCGATGAACTCGGCGTTGGCGTCGCTTGCGCCGCTTTTGCCGCGGCTGCCGGTGTATTTGGTGAGCACGAGACCTTGGCTCATATAGGCGCTGTTGAGCGGATCCATGACGTTGGGCCAAGTGGGGTCGAAGCCCGCGTCCACGTCGGCGGAAAGGCATTTGCTGTTGCGCAGCATGGTGCGCGGGTTTGCGCCTTGGGCGAGGGCGAGGTCGTGCAGGAAGTCATTGAGGAAGTTCGAGTCGAGCCCCGTGTTACCCACCGAGCCAATCTCTTCTTTGTCGGCGAGCACGGTCACGGCGGTGTAGTCGGGGTTTTCGAGGGCGAAAATGGCCTCGGTGCAGGGGTAGCTACACACACGGTCATCGTGACCATATGCACCGATGAGCGCGCGGTCAAAGCCGATGTCGCAGGCGTTGATGGCGGGCACGGCTTCAAATTCGGCGCTGATGAAGTCCTCCTCCACCATGCCGTAGGTGTCGTGCAGGTGCTTGAGAATCGCAAGTTTGAAGCCCTCGGCCTTGCCGTCAAGCATCAGCGGACGGCTGCCAACGATGATGTTGAGCTCCTCGCCTTTGATGCCCTCTTTGAGCTTGCGTTCGCTTTGCTCGCTGGCCAGATGCGGCAGCAAGTCGGTGATGCAAAAGCGTGGGTCGCCGTCTTCTTCACCAATGCAGATGTCCACAACCGAGCCGTCTTTTTTCACCACCACGCCGTGCAGCGCAAGGGGGATGGTCACCCATTGATACTTGCGCACACCGCCATAGTAGTGCGTTTTCGCAAGGGCGAGACCTTTGTCTTCATACAGCGGGTTTTGCTTGAGATCCAGCCGCGGGCTGTCGATATGCGCGGCGGCCATGCGCAGGCCGTCCTCCAAGCCGCGCTTGCCCAGCACGGTCAATATCACAGACTTGTTGCGCTGGTTGAGGTAAATTTTTGCGCCCGGCTCATAATTCTTGCCGGGCTCGAACTCCACAAAGCCCAGCTTTTCTGCGCGGGCGATGGTCCAGTTCGCGCAGGCGCGCTCGGTTTTGCACAGGTCAAGGTAGTGCTTGTAGCCCTCGCAAAACGCATCGGCTTCGGCAATTTCCTCGGCGGTGAGCACCTCGCAGGCATGCTTCTGGCGGCGGCAAAGCTGCTCGCGCAGCAGGTCGGCTTGTGTTTTGTCTGTCATGGGTGGCTTCCTTTCTCGCTACTTTAAAGTAGCACAAAAACTTTAGTCCGCTTCGCGGGGAATGGATTATAATTGAGATAAAGTATAGTCCATCGGCAAAATGCTGGTGAGCAGCTCGCGCAACTTGGCGGCAAGCTCCTCTTCGCCTTGCGCGTTGTCTATGGTAGTATGCCCCGAAAAATCCATGTTTGCTTGCGCGGCCATGCGTTGGTCGGCAGCATCGGCGGTCATGCCATCGCGGGCGAGGATGCGTGCGCGGCGCACGTCATCCGGTGCGGTGATGACCGCAATGTGATCGCAGTGGTGAGCAATTTCGCTCTCCAACAGCACCGCGGCGTCAACCACCACCACACGACCCTGTGCGGCACGCATGCGCTCAAACGCAAGCGCTGTGATTGCCTTGTGGGTGATGGCGTTGAGCACACGGCGCGTGTCTGCGTTAACAAACGCGCGGGCAGCCAATTCGCCGCGGTTGAGCGTGCCGTCATCACGCACGATTTCTGCGCCGAAATCGGCAGCGAGTTCCCGCAGCACAGGCGAGCCAGGGTGCACAATCTCGCGGGCGAGGTCGTCGCAGTCAATCACCAAGCAGCCCATGTTGGCAAGCAGCGTTGCGGCAGTGCTTTTGCCCGCACCCGTGGGGCCGCATAACCCCAACACGAAGTTCGGCGATTGCGTGCGAAAATCCGCGGCGCGCAACAGGCGGTTATATGCCGCAAGCCCGATGCCGTCTTGGGCAGGCGGGCGCACAAACACAGTATGCAGGCGACGTTTGTCTAATTCACGCAGCGCGCCAAACAGCTGTTGCGCTTGCTCGCTTGCGTCGTTGCCATAGGGCACGATTGCACACACGGGCAAGTCGATCTTCAGCAGAATTTCCACATCGCTGTCGAACACCAGCAAACCCTCCGGCTGTTCGCGCTTGGCATAGGCCGCAAAGGCGCGCAGCGTGCCATGCACGAGAGTCAGTTGCGCTTTTGGGGCATAGTGCCGATGTTTGAGCCCGGGGCTGGCGGGCTGCTCATGTTCGCCAAGCGGTTGCGTCACGGCGAGTGAAACGGCAATCTCGCGCCCCAGCACCTGCTCAATTTGCGCCTGCGTCACGCCGCCCGGGCGCAGCAGAACCGGTGTGCTGCCTGTTAGGTCAAGCACGGTGGATTCCACGCCCAAGGTGCATGCGCCGCCGTCTACAATCGCGGCAATGCGGCCGTTGAGGTCATCACGCACGTGCTGTGCGGTGGTTGGGCTGGGCGAGCCCGAGCGATTCGCGCTGGGCGCGGCAAGCGGGAGCTCACACACCTGCAGCAACGCAAGCGCCGCCGGGTGATTCGGCACACGCAGCGCGATGGTGTCCAGTCCTGCAGTGGTGGCAACAGGCACGCTGGGGTGCTTGGGCAGAATCATCGTCAGCGGGCCGGGCCAAAAGGCGGCGGCGAGCTGTTTGGCTGGCAGGGGGAACTCACGCACCAGCGGCAGCGCCTGCTTTGCGTCGGCGATGTGCACAATGAGCGGGTTGTCTTGCGGACGCCCCTTTGCGGTGAAGATCTTCGCCACGGCGGCGGGGCTCAACGCATTTGCAGCAAGACCATACACCGTCTCCGTGGGCATGGCGAGCACTTCGCCTGCCCGCAGCATGTGCGCGGCAACGAGGATATCATTTGGGCTGTGCGCTTGTAGGTTGAGCGTTGTCATGTTCGTTGTCCTTGGTACATCTTTCCTAACAGTAAGTATACCACAAAAATCGCCGACATGCAAGCCCATGTCAGCGATTTTTTGTTATTTCGATTAAACTTAGCCGTCTTCCATCTGCTTGCCCAAGAACGATGCCGCCACTTGAATGAGCTTGACATCGGTGGGGGAAGGCGGTGTGCCGTTTTCGTCTTGCAGCATGACCACGCAGCCAGACACATCGCCGCCGCCAATGATCGGATATGCCACAGCGGCATCGCGGTCAAGGCCCTCAATGGGGCGCAATTTTTCGCCGCCGGTGGAGTTAAAGCCGGTGCGGTTTTCGATGAGTGTCTCAAGGGCGCTGGTTAGGCGACGTTCGAGCACTTCTTTCTTGCTCAGCCCTGCGCAGGCAATCACGCGGTCACGGTCGGTGATGA
The DNA here is from genome assembly GCA_009786735.1 of Oscillospiraceae bacterium. Lineage (GTDB taxonomy): Bacteria > Bacillota > Clostridia > Oscillospirales > Acutalibacteraceae > WRMQ01. Next base: position 3,976 of record WQRM01000005.1, read on the forward strand.
GCACAGGCAAACCCGAGCTGCGGCACAGCACCTCGGCATAGGGCTTGGTGGCAGAGCTAAGCTCACCCACAGGCGAATATTTCTTGAAAATGACCTCACCGTTTGCGTCGGTGAAAATCTCCAGCGGGTCGCCTTCACGTATGCGCATGGTGCGCCGAATTTCTTTTGGTATGACCACGCGGCCCAAGTCGTCGATGCGCCGCACAATTCCGGTTGCTTTCATCTGCAATCATCCTCACTTCAATTTGTGGTAACAAGATGTATTGTGCGCGAAAGCCGGGAAGTTATGCAAGCGCACGCATGGCGATTTTTGGGAATAACTGCGCCAATATTGCCCATTCCATTTTACCGCACACGAGGGCTTTAGTCAATAGCAATGTTTTCCAGAGAAAAGCAAAAGCAGCCAACATATGTTGACTGCTTGGTTTGTTTGGCAAGTTGATGTAGCGCACAGGCGGGCTGTGGCGCGCGCAACGGTCTGCGGAATGCTGCTCGGTTCCCCGCCTGACATGGTTGGCAGTGCTGTGCCGCACAGAACCTGCACACTACAGCAACCCGCCAAACAAAAAATCAAAAAACTTGTGTTACTCTGCGGTGTAGGGCAGCAACGCCACCATGCGCGCACGCTTGATTGCGGTGGTGAGGGTGCGTTGGTGCTTGGCACAAGTGCCGGTCATGCGACGGGGCAGAATTTTCGCCCGCTCGCTGATGTATTTGTTCAGGCGGGGCACGTCTTTGTAGTCGATGTGCTCCACTTTGTCCACACAGAACGAGCACACTTTGCGGCGACGGCGGCGTTGTGGGCGGCGGTCGTCACGATCTTCGCGGTCACGCGAGTTAGGGTTATATGCCATAATAAAATTCTCCTAATCTAATGTCTAATATCTAGTGTCTAGCCTCTAGAACGGCAGGTCATCATCGCCGGCGATTTCGTCAAAGTCTGCCGCGCTTGCGGTGGAGTATGACGACTGTTGCTGGGCGTTGCCGCGTTCGGGCGGGGGTTCGGGCAGGGGCGGCTGCTCGCGGAAGTTACCACCGCCGCCACCTTGGCTGCGTTCACCGGTGAAGTGGATGTTCTCGGCTACCAACTCAACGGCTTCACGCTTGTTGCCGTTTTTGTCTTCATAGCTGCGCACTTGAATGTTGCCCATCACGGCAACCATGCTGCCTTTTTTGAAGTAACGGCTGAGAAATTCTGCGCTTTGACGCCATGCCACGCAGCGGATGAAGTCGGTTTCGCGCTCTTGGTTTTGCCCTTTGAAGCGGCGGTCAACCGCCACGGTGAACGAACAAACCGAAACGCCGCTGCCTGTGCTTTTGAGTTCCGGGTCTGCGGTGAGGCGACCCATGATCATCGCATAGTTCATTCCTAGTCCTCCCGACGAATCACCATGCAGCGCAACACGCCGTCGGTGATGCCAGCCACGCGCTCAAGCTCGGCGGGGAATTCCGGTGCCGCGGTGAACACGAACAGCATGTAGTAGCCTTCGGTTTCTCTTTTGTTGATGAGATAGGCCAAGCGACGTTTGCCCATGTCTTTGGTCTGCTCTGCATCGAGGGTTGCGTTTTGCTCAATGAGGGTTTGAAACCGCTCTTTGAGCGCGTTGATGGCTTCCTCGCCGGGCAGCATGGAAAACACCATCATCGCTTCGTAGTTGTGTTGTGCCATAGTTTCCTCCTTATGGACGGTGGACCGCATTGTGCGGCCAAGAAGATTCCCTGTGCTGTGAAGCATGCAGGGCGCGGATAGTTCCCGCGACTTTATAGTATAGCACAGGTGGGTTGGCTTGTCAAGCGTTTTCTGCGAGATTATGGCAGGGTGATGCGTAATCCCTGCGCTTGCACCGTGCGGGTGTCGTCTTGATTCCAACTCGCGTGATAAACAATGATGGTGTTGTCGTCCGTGAAGCTGAACTGATGTTGCCAACTCCACGGTTCTCCAGGCCAAGGAACAGCCGCCACAAATGTTTGCGCTTGCACATTGAAAATCAGCAGTTCATGGTTGGATGAGAGCGCCGCAAAAAACATCGCGCTGGGCGACAGTTGTGTTTCGCCATGCCAACCGCCTTGGATGTACGCTTGTGGTATGTTGCCCAACAAATTATCGCTTGCTTGAACGCGCACATTGTTGCTGCCCAAGCCCGCTATCGTAGCCCTATATAAATGAAGCTGTGGACCTGTGCCACTATATTCATTGGCAGTAGAAATAAAGTAGTGCGCGCCATCGCTTTCGCCCCAATAGAGCCGCCAGCCTACATGTTCGGGTAGATATGCGGTCATTTCCAAGCGGTCAAGGTCAAAGATGCCCGTCACCGCTGTGACGGTGTGATGCTGCCAGCCAAGCAAAAAATAACGCTCATCCATTACACGAATCACCAACGGCTGTGACCACAGATGTTGCTCATACGGGCTGTACGAACCTTCAAACAAAATTTGCTCTGTGCGCGTGGCATTGTCACGCACCCAAAGGCTTGACGGTTGAAATTCGCCCGGCGCACGCCAAAACAGCGTGCGGTTGCCCATCGCAACTTCTGGCCAGCCGCGCGCAACCCATTGGCGATTTTCTATGCTTGCACGAAATTCATCAAACTCTTGCGTGTGCAAGTTAATCTCCTGCCACGAAACGCCATTCATGCGTCCCTGCGGAAATGGTCGCGTGGTCGTTTCTGCCACGCTCGTGGTAACCTCTTCCTCGTCGGCACAATACGCACAGTAAAGCGCATCTACATCGAGCCAAGGGGTACGGCACACGCGGCATTCGTAACCATACACTACCGTTGGCAGGGGAATGTCCACCACCGCCGCCGAGCCGCAGCCCGCCAGCACCAGCAGAACAAGCAATAGAGCAAGCAATTTCATGGCAAACCCTCCTTTTTGATGATTATACCACGCCTGCCCGCAAATGTCCAGTTACAATGTTGTAACCTTTTGCAAAATTGTGCTGGACAAGTCCCGAACAATGTGCTATAATATGGAGAAACTATAGACATGAAAGGTATTTTTCTCTGATGGAAAACAAGCTCAAACGCAAATTCGGGCTGCTGATGGCCATGTGCATGGTGGTGGGCACAATCATCGGCAGCGGCATCTTCTTCCGCAACGAAGAAATCGTTGCCTACGCAGGCGGCCGCATGTGGATCGGCATCGCGGCATGGGCAATCGGCGGGTTCATCACCCTGGCTTTCGCATACGTGCTGGGCGTGCTGTCCACTCGCCACGAAAAAGTGGGCGGTCTGCTGGACTACTCCGACGTGCTCGTGGGCGAAAAATTCGGCTACATGTTCGGCTGGTTCATGGCCACGTTCTTCTATCCGTCCATGACGGGCATCCTTGCCTGGATATCAGCACGCTTCACCGTGGAGCTGTTCGGCTGGCACACCACACGTGGTGTTAACCAATTCTTCAGCGGCGAGACCTTCGCCATCGCGCTGGTTTATCTGGTCGCGATTTACGTCATCAACACCCTTAGCCCAAAAATCAGCGAAAAAATTCAGATTTCCGGCACGTTCATCAAGATTATCCCGCTCATCGGCATGGGCATCGTCGGCTTAATTGCCGGGCTGGCCAACGGCGTGACCCTCGAAAACCTCAGCTATGTGGTGGCAGAAACACCGGTGCGTGGCGTGATGAACATTCAAATTGGCTATTATCCCGCAGGCAGTGCATTTTTGTCTGCGCTCATCGCCACGGTGTTCGCCTATGTTGGCTTTGACTGCGTGATGAACCTCAACAGCGAAATCAAGAATGCCAAACGCAACTTGCCCATTGCACTCACCGGCGGACTGTTGATTATCACTGCGATTTATGTGCTGTACTTCGTTGGCATTTTCGGCGCGGCCTACACCGAAACCCTCGCAAGCGGCGGCACGCGCACGGCCTTCACCAACATCTTCACCGAAACCGGCGGCACCATCCTGTTTGTGTTCATCGTGATTTCCTGCTTGGGCACGCTCAATGGCTTAACCGTGGCCGGGCAGCGCGCGTTCTACGCCATTGCAGCGCGCAGACGCGGACCGAAACCCGAAATTTTCGGTCAAGTGGATGCCGCAACGAACATGCCGAACAACTCCGCAGCACTCAACCTGCTGCTGATTGCCGTGTGGATGTTCATCAACGGCGCACAACAAGCTGGTTGGTTTAGCTACTTGAGCTTCCTGTTGCCCGAGAGCGGTAACATTGAAGTATTCCGCTTCAATATTGCGGCACTGATTCCTATCACGTTCAATGCGTTTTTCATCCCCATGTTTATCATGGTAATGGTGAAGCAAAAAGACTTGGGTATCTTCAACCGCTTCATCGCACCGGGCATCGCCACCGCAGGTGCAATCTTCCTTATCTACGCTGTTATTCAGCGCGAAGAATGGGTTGTTGCGTACTATCTCGCGCTGTTCGCCGTTGTGATGTGCGGTGGCTGGCTGCTGCACAAGCGCAAAGAAGCGAAACAAGTGGCAGATGTCGCAGAATCGCCAGAATAACATCAACACAATACTTTCGCGGCGGGGCTTCGGTCTCGTCGCTTGTTTATTTGGCGCAAAAGGTTACAACATTGTAACTGGACATTTACGCACACGCGTGGTATAATAGGGAAAAGGGGGATTTGCTATGAAATTGCTTGCTGTACTACTTATTCTGCTGGTGCTGGCGGGCTGCGGCTCGGCGGTGGTGGTGGATGATGACTACACCACCGAAACCACCACGGAGGTATACACGACGGCTGAAGAGGAAACGACGACTTTACCTGAAGTTGTCGTGCGGGAGTTTTCTTGGGAGGAAGTTGATCTCACCAGTGCACAAGGTGCGCAATTGCACGCTTGGTTGCTGGACAACACAACGTGGGATCCAGAGCCAACACCCTTACCAGAGTTTGACTTGCCGGGCATGTCAGTGCTTACCCGCTTTGATTTATATTTACGCAACGATGCAACGGGCGAGGAAACGCTGATTGCCGAGGGCATGCACTGGGAAGGCTTTGAAATTGGTCGATTAGTACGGCAAGTGTTTGAACAACGCTTTGTTTGGCATACATATGACACTGGACATCGGCCTGCCGGTGCAATTTTCGATACGCAACGCATGGTGAACATGCCCTTGCGCTTTCCCGAGGGGACAACCAGCGTAACCTACGCGGGCGAAATTAACGGAGTGCATTACTTTATCAATACGCATTGTCGCATGGATGGTTTTATCGGAAAAATGCATGTATTTGCACTGGATTTGCGCGAGCATGATTTGCATACAGCGACAGAAATTTATGTCAGCAATAATTTGCTGGCGAGCGTTCCGCAGCGTTATGAAACCGAGCATATACTCGCATCGCTTTCGCCATGTGGCAGGTTTTACGCAATGTATGGCTTTGAACTTGACCCGTATTGGCAGAGCAGTCGTGCGCTATTTGTTTTCGATTTAGCAAATGGCCAACTGCTTGGCGAAATCCCTGTGGAAAATTTGCCACAAGATACGTTTCGCATGATTTTTCAAGATGAACACACATTGGTGCTTTACTGTATGCAGTGGTGGAGTGAAGATAACTTTCTGACACCACCTGCCTACGAATTGCACCCTATCGCGTTGCAGATTAACTTGCCATAAGGAGGATTTGCTATGAAATTGCTTGCTTTGTTACTTATTCTGCTGGTGCTGGCGGGCTGCGGCTCGGCGGCAGTGGTGGATGATGATGACTACACCACCGAAACCACCACGGAGGTTGCCACTACGACTGAAGAGGCCACAGAAGCACCCATTGTGCTCACGCGCGTTGGTGCTGTGATGCCGCCATTGCAGGGCGGGCCAATGTTGTATACATTTCCATCGTCGCGGTCATGGGGGCACACATACTGCGAAAAATATGGCAACCCAATTCCGCTGTTTCATATCGGATTGGTCAATGAAATAGGGCGCGTGGTCACCCAACCGCGCTACACCGCAACGCAATACCTGCACAATGCACAAGGACGTGTGATTGGCTTGCTGGCTTATCGCGATGCAACAGTTACGCATTACACACTGCAGGGCGCTGCCACGCAGTTGCCGTTTCAAGCTCAGGCGATACGTCCCATGCAGGACGGTCGCCATTGGATTGTGCAGCGCTATGGTCGCTTAGATGGTTTTGACTGGAACGACGGCGCATATCAGGGCTTGTTTGATTGGCAAACGCGACAATTTATTATTCCGCCAACCGAAGGATTGACCTTAAATGCGCACGGCACTATGCTGCTTGGTACGCAACGCACAGCCCGGTCGTTCGACAGCCCGCTGGTTCGCGCGTTTGTGCGCGACGCTGATGGCAATGAACGCGAACTCCCTGAAGGTTGGCGTGCGCAGCGTTATTTCCCCGAAACGAGCTGGTTTGAAATTGTGACGGGCGAGCGTTTTTCAACCGAAATGTTTATCGTTGACCGCGAATTTAACCGCGTACCCGAATTGCTCACACGATGGCACATTGACAGACCCTTTGAAGGGCGAAACCACATGATTATACGTAGCCGCAGCGATCACAGCACTTCAACTTGGGCTGACCGCGAGGGCAATATTTCGCCGCTTCGCTATGGCAATATTCGCCGCACGGGGCAGATGTATTTTGTGCGCGACGACTGGAACGCCCAAACGGTATCGATTTACGACGACCAGCTCAACCGCCTGCACAACGGCCAAGCGGCCATGCTGTGGGATGTGTTTGACCCCGGCAGTAATTACCCACACTTTTTGGCCGCACTTAACGAACAAGGCCAAGTGCAACGCATGTGGGGCACAAGCACCAGTCAACCCATAAACCTCAACGGCTTTGTCGGGTATTTTAGAACATCGCAGCACAGCGGTGCATTAGCGCGCAGAAACAACCGCTGGTATGAAATTATTCCGCATGATTTTATCAATTCGGTCGCAGGTGAATTGATAGCCAGTTCAGGCAACGTGACCCGCAATAGCGTGAGGCTTTGGTTTGGGTATTCGATGGAACTTGGTTATCGAACCCTGCGCACGATTACTGTAGACTGGAGCGGCAATGTGATTGACTGTCCGCCAGCTCTATCGCGAACGACGGGCATCCGCAGTGCTGGCGAGCAAGGCCCGCACTACTGGTGGGTGGAGCGCGACGGACAACGCGGCTTCGTGAATGAGCGAGGACAATGGCTATTTATATATGGGCAATGAGGAGCATGCTATGACACTTGACCAACTGCAACACAACATCGGCCACACCTTCCGCCAGCCCGAGCTGCTTGAGCGCGCGCTGACGCACTCGAGCTATGCCAACGAGCGCAAGCTGGCGCACGGCAGCAACGAACGCCTGGAGTTTTTGGGCGACTCGGTGCTGGGTTTCATCACGGCGGAGTGGCTGCATGCCAGCCATCCCGACAAAACCGAAGGTGAGCTCACCAAGATGCGCGCCGCCGCCGTGTGCGAGCCCGCGCTGTTCGGCTATGCGCAAGAAATCGGGCTGGGCGGCGCGCTGCGGCTTGGTCGCGGCGAGGCTGCAACCGGCGGCGCGAATCGTCCCAGCATGGTTGCCGACGCCTTCGAGGCCGTGCTGGCGGCGATGTTCCTCGACGGCGGCATCGAGCCCTGCAAGGTGTTCGTGCATCGCTTTTTGCAGCAGGGCAAGTTTGCGATGGCCGACAGCAAAACCGAGCTGCAGCAAATCGTGCAGCAAAACCCGGCGGAGTCCGTGGAGTATGTGCTCGTTGGCGAGCAAGGCCCCGACCACGAGAAAATCTTCGTGGTGGAGGTGCGGTTGCACTCCAACGTGCTGGGGGTGGGGCGTGGGCGCAGCAAAAAGCTCGCCGAGCAAGCCGCCGCCGCGCAGGCGCTGAAGCTGATGGGGATGGGATAAGATGAAGAAATTTTTCAAAGAACACAAGCGAATGGTGATAGCGGTTTCGGTTGTTATCATAATTTTGATGGTGGCAGTGATTGTGCCGCTGAATGTCGCATATCCTCACGAACAAAGCCGTGACCGCTATTGGACGGTGTTGGCTTCGTTGATTGGCTCAGCGGCAGTCGTGATTATTTTCATGCTTGAAAACAAGCGACATAAAGATGAAGTAGTTAAACAAGATGAGAAACACCGAAAAGAAAAGGAAGCGCAAGAAGAACGCCACCATGCAGAAAAGAAGGAAAAAGTAAGACCTGTATTTGATATGGGGTATTTGTCTGGGGAGAAATTGGGGGAATTCAAAGGACACGTACCGAAAAACTGGAAAAAAAACGTTGATTATCTGAAGGAGACTGTGCCGAATGGATGGAGCGGTGCAGAGCCTTTGAAAAAGCAGCGCTTTAAGTCCCTTAACTGTTTTGTTCTGAAACTTTTATCCGCGTCATTTGTATCGGAATGCACAGTAAAAGTATTTGTTGGCGTTGATGGCACGCCGTGTTTTGAGTATTCGCTGGGAGTGCTGGTGCAGGGCAGCACTTGGGCGCTACCCTTAGCAAAGCAGATTGACTTGCCGAATGAAATAATGGAGCCATTTCGCATCGGAATCACTTGCAAGACGTCAGAGGCCGAAAAAATCACGCATGTGATATATTTTGATAAGTGGCTTGAAGATAGCCAAGACATTGGCTATCGTATTGTGACAGAGTCAACCAGAGAATCAATATTTGCAGATAACAAACCTACTGCCCCCTCATATGAGGGACAGATTAACGAATGGTTATTATAGAATAGGACATCACCCATGAAAAACCGCCTCATCACCCTGCGCCCCGCGTGGCTGCCCTGCGAGTTCATCCGCGTGCTCGTTGTGCTGGGCGTGGGCACGCTGCTGCTGCAACTTGTGCTGTTCGCCACCGGCTTTCGCTATGGCTGGGGGTGGATGCCATGGAACATGTTCCTCGCATGGCTGCCGTTGGTGTTTGCCTGCGGCGTGCTGCGCGGTGCGGCTGCTTCTAATCTTGGACCGCGCGTGCTTTCGTGGATATGCTGGCCGCTGTGGTTGCTGTTCTACCCCAACGCGCCATATCTCTTCACCAGCCTGCTGCACCTGAACAACGTCAACTTCATCGAAAGCGAAAGCCCGCAGTGGGTCTTCCTCTTCACCACTGAACCCTCGGCGTGGTTCTCACTGCTGCTGATGGTCGCGGGCGTGGGCATGGGCTTGCTGTTCGGCTTTGTGTCGCTTGCGATGCTCCACCGCTTGGTGGCGCGCAGGCTCGGCGTGTTATGGGGCTGGCTGCTGGTGATGGTCACATCGTTGCTGTCGGGCTGGGCAATTTGGATGGGGCGCGGTGCGCTGCGCCTGAACAGCTGGTACGTCTTCACCCGTCCGCTGCACACCATTGAGCAAATCTTCAGCGCGATGGACGCCAACGCCCTGCGGTTGAGCCTCATCTTCGCCGCGATGAGCTTGGGCGGCTATCTGCTGGTGTGGGCGCTGCTGCCGAAAGAAACGGAGGACTGTGCATGAAGAAACTCGCGATGTTGTTCGTTGCGCTCATCATGTTGATGAGCTTGGCGTTGCCTGTGTTTGCGCAGGAGGACGAGCCGCTCACCTGGCAGGAGCAGTATTGGGCGTTGTTTTGGCAAGTGGTTAGCACTCGCCGCGAAAACGAAGTCTACCACCTTGTTCTAGCCGACCTCAACCAAGACGGCGTGCAAGAGTTGGTGGTAGTGTTCGGCTTTGGCGCAACCTTTCGCTCCACGTTGGTGTTGCTGGCCGCGATGGATGGCGACACCGCGCGTGCATTTGAGCTGCAGAGCGAGTGGGGAGCGACGCTCATTGCGTTCGATAGCATTTGGGTTGACACCCAGCACGATGAAATTCGCTTGTTTGGGTTTGATACAGGGCGAAACTTTCGCTTTTATGATGAAATTTTGCTTTGCTGGGAAACATACACGGCAACCTCACGACAGCTCGAGGGTGTGCGATTGGTGCACACTTGGCATAGTGAGCTAATCGAACGCAATCATCGCAGAATGTATACTACTCATCATTTGCGCTCAGGCTGGCGGAGACTCCATCACTTAGAGATGAACTGGATTGGTCGAGCTCGCGAAGACCGCGTGCCCGTGGTTGCCATGTCTTACGACATCACGCGCGCGGCGTTTTTCGGGGCTTTAGATATCCTCGCTCCCGATGGCACGCTTTATGCCGAGCCGTTCACCAGCGCTGTGCCAGCAACAGACTTTATGCAAACTTCAAGGTTTTGGGCGTGGTGGCATCGCTCCTCGACACGCGATTGGTGGAATTTATTCTATAGTGTTCCGTTCTTGTTAATCGGTTATTTTTGTGGGCGCAGCAGCAAGCAAAAACAGCAGGAAAAACGCCAACAAGCGCCCATGACCGCCATCGCCTGCGTGGATCGCCACTGGGCCATCGGCAACGAAAACCAGCTGCTGTTCCACATCCCCGATGACTTGACGCACTTTAAGTGCACCACCGTGAACTGCGTGCTGCTCATGGGTCGCAAGACCTACCTCAGCCTGCCCAAGATGCTGCCCGGGCGCAAGATCGTGGTGCTGTCACGCGACCCGAAGGCGAGGCTTTGGCAGGGCGCATACGCGTGCCGCACCCTCGAAGAAGCCGTGGTCAAGGCGAAATCGCTGGGCAAGGTGTTCGTTGCGGGCGGCGGGGAGATTTACAATGCGTTGTTGCCGCAGTGCAGCACCGCCATCATCACCCAAGTGGATGCCGTTGCCGAACAGGCCGACACCTTTTTCCTCGACTTGGACATTCACCCCGACTGGACATTGACGAAAACCGGCGAATGGCGCACCCATGAAGGCTTGAAATGGAGAATTTGTGAGTACACTCGCCGCGTTTAGTCGCTATAATCAAGCACAGCGAAGCGACTTGCGCCCCGCAGGGGTGGAGGATTTGTGAGTACACTCGCCGAAACATGTGAGATTCAACAAAATAACTCTTGCAATTGTCCGGCAAATGCTGTATAATGTAAAATAGGCATCCCATCTTATTCCAGCAAGGGGGCGCACTATGGCTGGTGACCTGCACTGCCACACACGGCTTTCCATCGGCTCCATGGGCATTGACGATCTGCTTGCGCTGGCTAAAGCGCAGGGGGTCACTCACCTTGCCATTGTTGACCAAGACTGCATGGCCGGCACCGTGCGCGCACGTGTGCTGGGCGAGCGCCATGGCATCCAAGTGTTGCACGGCGTGGAGATTTCATGCTCTGCCGCGAATGGTTGCGAGCTGCATCTGCTGTGTTATCTTGCGGACAACCCCAGCCGCCTCGAAGGTCTCTGCCACCAGAACATCCAGGCACGAAAACAATCCATGCAACTGATGGTGGCGAAGTTTTTGCGTCGCTTCCCCGTGAGCTTGGAGCTGGTGAAGGAATGCGCCAAGGGCAGCACTTGTGTGTATCCCCAGCATTTGATGCGCGCGCTGGTTGAAAGCGGCTTGGCCGACCAATTCTGCGGTGAGCTTTATCACGCGTTGTTCGACCCCGCCAGCCGCACGAGCATCGCTTCGCCTGCAACATTCTCCACCCCGCAAGAGGTGCTGCAGGCCATCCACCAAGCGGGCGGCATCGCGGTGCTGGCGCATCCCGGCGAAAGCACCTGCGCCCTCGATATGCTCGATGAACTCATCGCCGCAGGTCTTGATGGCATTGAGGTGCTGCACCCCGCCAATAGCCGCGACATGCAAAAGCAGCTGCTTAGCATCGCCAAAGCACAGGGCATGCTCGTCACCGGCGGCAGCGACTTCCGCGGCATGTATGGCACGGCGACGGTGGGACAAGCGCAAATGAATGACGCGCAGCTGGCGTTGCTGCTGAGCTATAAATCGCGCATGAAACGAAAACTGGCAGCGAAAGGTTAACGTATGGACACTGACATCAAAATTTTTGGCCAACAGGAGCACAACGAAAACCTAGACGAAATGGCGGCGCAAACCGAACAGTTGCGTCAAGCCGGGCTGCTTGGTGCGGCCAAACGGCTGGGACGCGAGCTTGCAGGTATCTCCGCAAAAACGCCGGAGGTCATTGCCATCGCCGAGAGCTTCGGCTTTGGTCTCACGCCCGCGCGTGAGCAGCACCTGCAAGTGTTGATGGTATATTCCGCGCAATATGCCCTGCGCAAGTTGCTGCAGCCCGCGCTGCTGGCCGAGGCCGCCGTCACCACCATGAACAACACGCTCATCAACCACTCCCGCGAGTTTTGGGACACCATTTCCGACGGCAGCGCCTTCACGCAATATCTGCTCGCCAAGCGCGAAACGCCCGACACCACCAAAGCGCAGGTCATGGGTAAAGTCTTCGCCCGCGTGTGTGCGCAGGAGGACAACACCGACCTGCACTGCCTCGGCGAGACCGTCTTCAACGCTGCCCACGAGCTTGTTGCGGCGAAATGGGGGAATGCATGAGCACTCGGGTGCGCGAGCGTGAAATCCCAGACCCAAAATGGCTATTAAAGGTTTTGTTGCTTTGGTCGGCGTGGATACTGGCGGATCGCATTGCAACTTGGGTTGATAGGCTTGGTTGGATGTGGGGAGAAATCCCGTTTCTCTTCTTTTGGATGGGCTTGATTGTGGCAGTGGTTGTTCTGAAAAAGTGGAAAGTATTATGGCCAGGCGTGATGTTCCCCTTTTTCTGGTTCGTTGCGTGGCTCTCGGTGGATTTATTTCATCTTCTTCGCCTGTATGGTGTTGGCAGCTTTATCGTGAGGCATCATTTTAACATCGTATTGCAAGTGGCACTTTACGGTCTCATGCTTGCGTTGATTGCTCGCCACCAAGGCGAAAAACGGTGGTGGCGTTGGTCTTATCCAGCGGTGCTATTTCTCATTCGTTTCCCGGGATGGCGAGATGTTGTGCATGACTGGCCATCGCTCTGGATTAGAGTGTTTGCGGATTTTCGTTTTATCTCGTTGTACGTTTTAGCTGTGCTGCTGCCTGTTTTCCTGCTTTGGTGCAAGCACCGCAAACTTACACCACCCACACGCCCCCGTACCTCACCAGGATAGAGGGTCCGCCTCCTAAGCGGAATGTAGTGCGTTCGAGTCGCGCCGGGGGTGCCAGCTTTTGCGCGATGCTGCGTTTCGGCTGCAGTCGTGTGCCTTCGCACACTTCCCTTGCCTCAACATTGCCTCACACAAAACCACCTGCGGTGGGGCTTGGTCGCTTCGCTGTGCATTACGCCAGCCTGTGCGAGCCGCACCGCTGTGTCCTGCGCTTTTTAGTGTGGGACATCTTTTTTACGATTCCCCTTGACATTCGCCGCAAAATGCCGTATAATATGAGAACATGGAAGCGTATCGAAGTGGTCATAACGAGCCGCACTCGAAATGCGGTTGGGGGCAACCCCACGAGAGTTCGAATCTCTCCGCTTCCGCCAGCAAAAACACACGCACCCAACAACATGGGTGCGTGTTTCTGTTATTTCGCCCAACGTTTGAGCGTGGCAAACACGTTGCGCATGTTTTCGCGTGCTTCGTCGTCATCTTTGCAGCCGTCGCGCCAAAATTCTAGGTTTGACTCAACAAACTCATCGAATGTGGGTTTCCACGCGAAGTCACCCGCTTGATAGCAATAGCAGCAGTAGTCTGCGCTGGGTTTGCCGTCGGCTTCGCGACCGAAGTCCTTCTTCTTTTTCATGGGCATGTAACAGCTTTGGCAGTGTCGTGGAGTTTTCATGGCTCGTATCCTCCTGTGATTTCGATTTCGTTGCCATCGGGGTCGTACACATTGAAATACCAGTAGTCTGCGCAATTTTGCGAGCGGCGGATATCGCTCATTTTGCCGATACAAAGACTTTGCACGCGTTGGTGCTCACAGCGTAGGCATTCGATCCAAAAGTTCAGCACGAACTTGGAGTCGCCGCTGCCGGCGGTGTCGTGCCCCGGCAAGTTGCTTTCGTTCATGATGGAGATGTTTTTATTGTCGAAGTGAAACTCCGCAAACACGCCCGGAGCGATTGCCGAAACGCGCATGGACAAAAACTTCTCATAAAAATCAACAGATTGCCGAAATTTTTTCGCCACCAGATAAATGCTGCCAAGGTGCAGCACATTTTTGTTTGGTCGGCAAAGCGCCTTTTCTTTTTCAAGCAGTAGCTCGTCGGTCGTCATGCCAAATAGGCGGCTGATTGCCACGATTTTGTCCAGTTCCGGCAGCGCCTGCCCAAGCTCCCAGCGCGAAACCGACTGCCGCGTCACGCCCAGCTTGTCCGCCAGTGCAACTTGCGACAAGCCGTTTTTCATCCGAACCGCTTGAATGTTTTCGCCAACCTGCATAAACGCACCCCCTGTGTGTACAAGTATAGCAGAAAAGCGCGCGCGTGTCAACCAAGCTTGCTTGGAAATTCGTCACGCAGTGATTGCACCCGCTTCCCCATTCTCTGTCGTTTGCATATGCTATAAGGACAAGGAGGAACAACATGGATCTGCTCATCAAAAACCTAGCCGGCCTGCTGAAAGTCAAAACCATCATCACCTTGCTGATTATCGTTGTGTTTTGCTACAAAACGCTCACGGGCATCGAAATCACCAGCGAATTCGTCATGATCGCCTCGGCCGTTGTGACTTACTATTTTGCCAAAGACAAACTATCTACCGACACCGAAAGGCTGTAAACATGAACCTGAAAAAACTTATCTTCACCGAAAACGCCTGCTACAAAACAGGTCAAACCATCACCCCAAAGGGCATCATGGTGCACTCCACCGGTGCCAACAACCCCAAGCTCAGCCGCTATGTCGGTCCCGACGACAGTCTGCTGGGCAAAAATCCCAACAACAACCACTGGAACACCGCCAAGCCCGACGGCCGCGACATCTGCCCGCACGGCTTCATCGGTCAGCTTGCCGACGGCAGCGTGGCGACCTACCAAGTGCTGCCGTGGAATCATCGCGGCTGGCATGCGGGCAACGGCACCAAGGGCAGCGCCAACAGCACGCACATCGGCTTTGAGATTTGCGAAGACGGGTTGACCGACGCGAAATACTTGGGCGCGGTGTATCAAGAAGCCGCGGAATTGTGTGCCATGCTGTGCAGGATGTATAAGCTTGATCCCATGGCCAGTGGCGTGCTCATCGGCCACAGCGAGGGCTACAAGCTGGGCATCGCCAGCAACCACGCCGACCCCGCGCACTGGTTCACCAAGCACGGCAAAACCATGGATGACTTCCGCAAGCTGGTGAAGCAGCTGATGGACGGCAGCACAACCACCGATCCCAAACCCGAACCGCCCGCGCCAACGCCACAGCCACCCACGCCCGGGCAGGTGCTCTATCGCGTGCAGGTGGGGGCTTATGCCACCAAGGCTAACGCCGATGCCGCACTGACACACGCGAAGGCAATGGGCTTCAAGGACGCATTCATTTTTGTGCTATAGCAAAAGAGCAAGCACCCACAAAAGCGGGTGCTTGTTTTCGCTTATTTTGCCGCGTTGAACTCCTCTGCCAACAGACCATACAGCACTTCGTCCCAAAACCGCCCTTGATGGAACACCTGCTCGCGCCGCGTGCCCTCCTTGGTGAAGCCCAGCTGCTCGAACAGCTTGATGTTCACTGCGTCCTGCGCGATGAAGCCCGTGTGGCAACGGTGCAAGCGCAGCTCGTTGAAGGCGTAGTCCAGCATCAACTTCGCGCCAGCCAAGCCGCGATGTTCTTCAGTCGCGCCGAAGAACAAGCCAAACGTGCCGTTGCGTCGGTCGATGCCGTGCAGGTTGCCGCCGCCGATGTACTCACCTTCGGGCGTTTCAAATGCTAGACAAATGCGTGTTTCGCTGCCCCAATTTTCGTTGATATAATTTTCCCAGCTTTCTTGGCGCAGTGTTTCGTCCATGGGCAGCTCTTGTTCATAGTCCGTGAAGAAACGCCACGGGCTGTCGTACATATCAAAACGTTGCAGCTTCCAGTCTTCGGGGCGCGAACGGCGCACACGCACGAGGTCATTTTGCCAATAATACTTGCCGTAGTCGGTGTCGTTCATGTGATCATCTCCTTTTGAGTAGAGTATTTTGCGCAGCGCATCGTCTGACAAAAAATAGCTTTCGCTCAACTCGCTCATGCCCGCGCCGAGCTTGTGCTCCCTGCGGATTTCTGCGTTGCGCCGGGCATACATCGCCTTGGCGCCGGTGCCCTCGCCCCACGCTTTGCGCCGCGCCGCCGGGACATACAATAACTCACCGGCTGCGTGCTTTTGCAATTCCTGCAGCAGATGCACGGGCAGCAACTCGGCGGCTTTTCGGTATTTCATGGCGCTGCTCCTTTCATTGGGCTGCTCTTAGTATACACCAAAACCCGCCTTCGCGCAAGGGAGAGAATTTTTTAACACACCCCTTTGCCGCCCACTGAATAAGATGAAATAGCACGATTTTGCGGAAAGGAGACAGACCATGCGCGGGTATTCGCGGCTGCCGTGTGGCAGAAACTTTTTGGCGGCTGCGTTTTTCACGGGGCTGGCGTTAGCGTTGCTGCTGCCTTGGCTTGCGGTAGTGTTGCTGTGCATGGCGGTTGCCACCGCGGTGGTGTGTGTTTTTCGTATGAACCGTTATTAGACAAAGGAGGTCACCATGAAGGTTGTTGTGATGCGCAGCCCCAAAGCCTTGAGCGGGATTTTACGGCTGTTGTTCAAAATCAAAAAGGACGATGAATAAGTACATAAAAAGCCCCCTGCCAAGCGGCAGGGGGTTCGTTATTTTGCATAAACTTGAACTTTTTCCCCAAAAGGGCTTGACAATATATATATATATTGGATGTACCCCATTTTTCGAAGGAGGTATTCAGCCCAATGAAGTATTGTTCCAAGTGTGATGTAGAGCATCGCGTACCAGCCGACCACAAATTTTGCCCAGTATGCGGCAGCGAATTTGCCGTCAAGCCCAGCGAGTTCTCTTTTTCTCCCACGTGCGGACATAAACTTGGCGCGACCTGCGCGTTTTGCCCAGAGTGTGGCGGAAGTCTCGCCGTTCAGCACAACGCACCACCCGTTAATCCACCCAAACTCGGTCAGCTTCAGGGCGTTGTGCCCGTTTTGCTGACATGGTCTAAGGAGCGCTGGATGTTTCTACTAAGCGGCGTGGGAACGATTTTATTTTCGCTGTTTGGCTGGGCAAGTGTGCGTGGTGCCGAAATACTGCAAATGATAGCCGGTGAATTGGGGATTCCCTTGAGTTCAATCGGCACGAGTTTCAACCTCTTTAGCTTGCACAACTTGATTGGAACAGCCGCGCGCATCGCTTCAAGTTTTGACTTTGACGAACTCTCCTCCGTTCGGTCGTTTTTGAGTGTGCTAATTGCCATCTTGCTTGCGGGGTTTGGATGCTTGATATTTGCCGCCGTTTGGCACTTCAAAGGCAAACAGTGGAAAGTGTTTGCGGCTTTCGGCTTTATTCTGGTTTTGATTTTGATTATCCTCTGGATATTAGCCGTACTTCTGATAAACTTCGCCGCACGCGAGGAGTTCGGCTTTGCGTTGCTGCGGCTATCGAAACCTTCTTTCATCGTACTCGCCTCCTGCGTGGTGGGGCTGATTTCGCTGAAAAAAGCAAAGGCATAAGCCAACAAAAACCAAGCAGTCGGAGTTTCATCCGACTGCTTTTTTTCACTCACATGCCCACCACGAGCACCTCACCGGCCTCTTCGCTTAGCGCAACTTGGCTCAGCCCGCCGCCCACCGCCTGCACAATCTGCGCAGTGATGGGATCTTCCACGCGGCGGCGCAGGGCGTTGCGCAGGTCACGTGCGCCGCGGCTGCCTTGCGCGGCTTGCTCGGCGAGAGCCCGCACGGCTTCGCTCGTCCACGTGAACACGATGCCTTTTTCCAGCAGAGACTCGCGCAGTTCCTCCAAGTGCAGCAGCGCGATTTTCACGAAATCTTCGGCATCCAAGTCGCGGAAGAAGATAATCTCATCCACCCGACCGAGGAACTCCGGCCGCAGGAAATCTTTGAGCGCTTTGTTGGCGCGGTCTTGCGTGAAGGCGGCTTTGGTTTGCCCAAAGCCCAGCGCGGCATCGCGGCGTTCGCTGCCGGCGTTGCTGGTCATGATAATCACGGTGCTGGCGAAGTCCACGTCGCGGCCTTGGGCATCGTGAATGCGACCTTCGTCCAAAATTTGCAGCAGGATATTCATCACATCCGGGTGCGCTTTTTCGATTTCGTCAAACAGCACCACGCTGTAGGGTCGGCGGCGCACTTTCTCGGTCAGCTGCCCTGCGTCGTCATAGCCCACATAGCCCGGCGGCGAGCCGATAATGCGCGACACAGAGAGCTTCTCCATGAACTCACTCATGTCCAGACGGATGAGCGCGTCGGGTTTGTCGAACAGTTCGTCAACCAAGCGTTTCACCAGTTCTGTCTTACCCACGCCCGTCGGTCCCACAAAAATGAACGATGCCGGGCGGCGCTGCGGGCTAATCTGCACGCGGCTGCGGCGGATGGCACAGGACACGGCAGCCACCGCTTCGTCCTGCCCGATGATGTGCCGCTGCAGCGACTCTTCCATGCCACACAGGCGGCGCATGTCGCTTTCTATCACCTTTTGCGCGGGCACGCCTGTCCACAGCTGGATGACCCGCGCGAGGTCATCTTCGGTCACCAGATTATCCTCGGCTTGCTCTTTCATGGCAGCCACGCGCGCTTCTTCGCGGATGGCCTCACTGCGAATCTCGCTGATTTTTTCGTAGTCTGGCTCGGCTTGTTCCATGAGCTTTTGCTGTTGCTCCAGCAGCTTTTGAATGTGCCGCCGCGTGCGCTCGCAGTCGTCGATGGCCTTGTTGCGCAGGTTGGCGCAAGTGCAGGCTTCGTCGAGCAAATCAATGGCTTTGTCGGGCAAAAAGCGGTCGCTAATGTAGCGCTCGCTGAGCACCACCGCCTTGCGGATGATGCTGTCACCGACCTTCACACGGTGAAATTCTTCATAGTAGCCCTTCACGCCAGCCAGCATTTTCACGGTGTCTTCGATGGACGGTTCTTCCACCTTCACCGGCTGCAAGCGACGCTCCAGCGCGCTGTCTTTTTCGATGTATTTGCGATATTCCGTGAACGTGGTCGCGCCGATAATCTGCACCTCGCCGCGCGACAATGCAGGCTTGAGGATGTTCGCAGCGTTCATCGCGCCCTCGGCATCGCCTGCGCCCACCAGCGTGTGCACTTCGTCGATGAACAGGATGATGTTGCCTGCGGTTTTCACCTCTTCAATCAGCCCTTTGATGCGCGCCTCGAACTGCCCACGATATTGCGTGCCGGCGACCATGGAGGTCATGTCCAGCAGCTGGATTTCTTTGTCGATCAAGCGCATGGGCACGTCCCCTGCGGCAATGCGCTGCGCCAGCCCTTCGGCGATGGCGGTTTTGCCCACGCCGGGTTCGCCAATCAAGCAGGGATTATTCTTGCTGCGGCGGCACAGAATCTGCATGCTGCGCGCGATTTCGTCGTCGCGTCCAATGATGCGGTCAAGCTTGCCATCACGCGCACGGGCGGTTAAGTCCGTGCAAAACTGCGACAGATATCGACGAGACTTATCCACATGTTTTTTACCCTTGCGCTGCTTGCCTGCGCCCACGCTCACCGGCTCGCGCCCGCCTGCTTTGGCGGGGGGCTCGTCCGCGTCG